>JBEKWL010000020.1:0-31188 GCA_049513095.1 Terriglobales bacterium | reverse complement strand
GTGGCGAGTGCCTGAAGATTCAGGCAGGCCTCCTCGGGCGTCACCATCAGCGCCAACGCCGAGGCATACGGGGCAATGACCAGATCGTCCGCGAGCCCGCGTTTGAAACCCATGCCAGGTACTCCAAACGCGCGGTACTGATAGTTGAGATGAGCGTCGATGGAATTGTAGCCGGATTCCGAAATGCCCCAAGGCACACCGCGCTTTGTCCCGTACTCGATCTGTCTGGCCACAGCGGCCCGGTAGGTCTGATCGAGCAGCGTGTTTTCGTATGTCGGCATCACGATGAGCGGCATGAGGTATTCGAACATCGAACCGCTCCAGGAAAGGAGAATCGGATCTCCACCTGCGGTGGTGAGGAGGCGGCCCAGGGCAAACCAGCTCTCCTGCGGCAGTTGTCCTTGTGCAATCGCCACAAAACTGCATAGTCTTGCTTCCGAAGCGAGCAGATCGTAGTAACTCGGATCCCGCCGGTGCTCCCCGGCGTTGTAGCCGATGGTAAGTAGATGACGGGTGTCGTCGAACAGGAAGTCATAGTCCACACGGGCGAATTCGGCGCATTTGCGCGCGAGATTTTCGATTTCAGCAATTCTCGACGTGGCGCGTTGGCTATGCGGGAGGCGCCCCGCGAGACCAGCCAATTGGCGCAACGTCGGGATCTCTTCGAGTGCATCGGGAGCGAGAAACGTCAGCTCATCCAGGGCGGCCTGGCACTGGCAAGCGAACGTCCTTGCCCACCACTTCGCCTCACTCTCAGGATCGGCGGTGAGGCTGCTGGCAAATTCCGCGGCCGACCCAGCCAACCGGTCGAGGCTGCGCCGCGCCTCCGCGGCTGAAGCTGGCGGGGACTCGCATGCCGATTTCAAATCCTTCTGAAGTCGGGTAAGTGCGGAGTCGGCTTCTCTGGCCGCGTCTTTTCCGGCCACGTCTTTTCTGGCCATGTCCAGGAGGACACTTAACGTGTCATTGAGACCCTCAAACAATCGCGCACCCAGGATTTTCTGATCGGGAATCGCGAGCAGCCCCGGTCGCAGCGTCAGCAGGTGACCCACGAGGTTCCCGCTGTCTACGGTCGAAATGTACATAGGCAACAGCGGTTTCAAGGACTGTGTGTCGTACCAGTTGTAGAAGTGTCCGCGGTGGCGTTCCAGCGTTTCCATCGTGTCGAGTGCATTCGCCGTGCGTTCGATGAGTTGTCCGGCGGAAATGTAACCGAAGTCGAATGCCGACAAGTTCGCAAGTAGCGCAAGTCCCATGTTGGTCGGTGAGGTGCGATGACTGAGCCTGGCGGCGGGATGCTCCTGGTAATTGTCGGGCGGCAGCCAATGATCCTCCGGACCGACGAATGTCTCGAAGTACTTCCAAGTCCTCCGGGAAAGCTTCCGGAGAAAGACGGCCTGGCCGGTGGTTAGGCGCGCGGCGCGGCGAGCCAGAGGCCGGCTGATCCACCACGCGATCACGGGCGAGGCAAACCAGAGTCCCAATATGGGCCCAGCCATCCCCAATGCGGCTGGCCTCGAGAGCGCTAGATAAATCGCGGCGGCAGTAGCAACCGCGGGGGCAATCCACATGGTCCGGCAGAAGCCGGCGAGGTCCGTGCGGCTCTTCCCATTCCGGTCGCCCGACGGAATCCATTCGAGAAGCCGGCGGCGTATGAACAGCATCCGCCCGGCGGTGCGCACAATCGCATCCAGGCTGAAGAAGGCCTCGTAAGGGAGGCACGCGATCGTAAATGCAGCCTGCTCGAAGTGCTTGGATGCGTAGCCCACTGCGGCAGCGAGGTGTTGATTCAAGCGCACATCGCTGGGCTTTTGCAGCAGGTCCAGGACAGCGGTAACCAAATAAGGAATGAGGATGATTCCGATCACCGCCGGGGTCCAAAACCATAGCGGTGACAAAGCCGTCCAGCCCAGCAGCAACAGCAGTGTCAAGGCCGAGGCCGTCAGGCTGCGGCGAAGATTATCAAAGAGCTTCCATAGCGAGAGCGTGGAAAGCGGATTCTTCTGGCGACGCCCGCCAGAGCCGGGGACGCGCGGCAGCAGCCACGGCACAAGCTGCCAATCCCCACGAATCCAACGGCGGCGGCGGCTCACATCCGCGCTATATTGAGACGGATATTCCTCGTACAACTGCACATCGCTCAACAGCCCAGACCGCGCGTAGCACCCTTCCAGAAGATCGTGGCTCAGTATCCGGTTCTCGGGGAAACGCCCCTTCAGCGCCCTCTCGAACGCATCGACATCATAAATCCCCTTGCCAATGAACGAACCCTCGCCGAACAGGTCCTGGTAAACGTCGGAGACAACGCGGGTATACGGATCGATGCCCGGTTCACTTCCGAACAGGCGTGCATATCTCGACTGGTTCGCTCCCGACAGGCTCGCGCCGACCCCGGGCTGAAGGATGCCGTACCCATCAGAGACCCGTTGCTTGTCTTCGTCGTAGCGCGCACGATTCAGAGGGTGCGCCATCGCTCCCACCAACTGCCGGGCCAAATCGCGCGGCAACTGCGTATCCGTGTCCAGGGAGATGACATACTTTACGTCGGCGAGGATTGACGTGTCGCCAACGACGAGCGAGAAGCGATCCCGGGAACCGCCGCGCAAGAATGAATTCAATTCCGCAAGCTTCCCTCGCTTCCGCTCGTAACCCATCCATATGCGCTCCTGCGGGTTCCATTTGCGCGGACGGTGGAGGAGAAAGAACACGTCGTCGTTCGCACTCTTGTACTTCTGATTTAACGCTTCGATTTTTTTCCGAGCCCGCCGCAACAGCGGTTCATCCTCCGGCAGGGTTTCCTGGTGCGCGTCGCGAAAATCAGTCAGCAGGCCGAAGTGCAGGTTGTCGTTCCGATTGGCCAGGAACCGAACCTCCAGCGCCTCGACCAGGTCCTCAACGTTTTGAGCGCTCACGAGCATGGTGGGGACCACCACCAGAGCACGGTGCCCCGGCGGAATCCCCTGGGAGAAGTCCATGCGAGGGAGCCGATGCGGAGTCGCCAGCAGCGTCGCCAGCCAGTTGGCCAGGGCTACGGCCAGCTGGCTTGCGCACAGCAACGCGAGGATGCCGAACAGACCGAGCGCCCAACCATGAAAGGCAACGGGAAAGGCACTGGCATGCGCCTTCGCCACCAAGGTTCCGGCGACGATCATGGCGATCAGCGCGATCGTGCCTATGTACAACAGCAAAGGAAATTCGCGGCCCACCTTCCGTAACGCTTCAGAGGCAGATAAGCGGACCTCCACTTTGCGCTCAAGTTGTTCCAATCCCTTGTCGATCAGGTAGAAGCCGACATGCGCCGCGCGATCGTCGCTGCCCTTTCTGGCCGCGCCTTCCCGCGCCAGTTGGATTGCTGCGCGGGCCACCTCGGGTTCGGATCGCCGGCTGCTCTTGGCGATCTTCTCCACCGTATGGCGGTAACGGTCGCGCGTCGAGAAATCCATCTTGCCGTAGACTCCGCCTTGGTCCTCGCGAAGCACCTGTTCGACGGCACTCAAAGTCTCGACAAAATCGCGCCAGTTCATCGCGCCCAAGACGCGAAGGCTGCCGATGCTGTTGCTCATCGAGACCTGATCGGCAGCCTGTTGCTGGTTCTCCGACTGCACCAACTGCTTGATCGTCCGCCCGGATTCGGAAAGCCGCTGCTCAATCCAGGTGAGCGGTAAGGCCAAGGCGGGACCTTGCCCCTGCAACCGGCGCGCAAATTCCGCAACGAACGCGCCCACCAGCGGCGGGCTCGACCGCGCCATGTCGGCGATCACCAGAATCAGGCTCTTCGGGTCCTTTTCGGCGGTCTCGGTTATCTGGTCCGCCCAATAATCGGCGCGGTTTCGGCCCATCCTGTCGGCAGAAATCCGGGCTCCAACCCGTCGAAGATTCTCGATCAGCGCCAGACGCAGCATGATGGGAAGCGCCCACAGCTCGCCCAAGTTGAGGGCGGTGACCGTCTGGTAGGCCGCTACAAAGCTGCTGAGACTCTCCGGATCCACTCGCCCATCGCCGTGCGAGATCGTCTCCAGCGCGATGTCGTACACACGCGGAAGACCGGCCGAAGGGCCGTTCAGCAAGCGCGGCAGTTCCCGGCTGTACGTCTTCGGCAAGTGTTTCTCGGACATGCGAATCTGCTCTTCGATCAGGTAGAAGTTATCGAGGAGCCATTCCCCGGCGGGCGTGATGCGGCGGTTCGTCTTAACCGCCGCCGTCAACAAGCCGCGGACTCCGAGCAGAACGCCTTGATTTTCAGCCAGCCGTGCCAGAAGCCGGTCTGGAGCGCCTCCAGGGCTCAACTGGTGTGAGCCCGCCAGGGTCTTGCCATGCTGCCGCATCTGATCGGCGCTGAACAGCTCAGACCGCAACGGCGGGGCGTCGTCGCCGTATCTTTGTGTCGAGTCGCTTCCGGGGAGACTCAAATGGAGCAAATTCCTGCCGAGCGTCCTGTTACTCTTCTTCAATTTTGAAGCTCCCTGTCTCAGCAAGCATATCCCAACAGCAAGCTCGCGCGTCCTCCGGCACACCGGCGGTATGGCTCAGCGCTGTCACGACGTGCAGCATCACGATTTCAGAATGGAAAGAAATCCGTGGTCGAAGAGTTCCGGGAGAAGTACGGGACGAAGGACGTGGCGCCGGATTGGGCTGCCACAGTAATACCAGTAGCGACTGGTCAAGAGGTATGCCGGGCTGACCAGCACGAGTAGATCTTTGAGCTGAGCGAAATGATCAGCGATGCTGTGTCCCGCGTTTACTTTCCGTCTGGGGCCCAGCCCCAGCGCCCTCCATACAGCCACAGGCCGGTTTTGCGAAGCAGATAGTATTCGTTGACCGGGTAGTTGTCCCGCATGGCAGGCACGTTCGGCATCTGGGAAATCAGTTGGCCAATCGGCACCTCATTGTGCAGCGCAACCGCAAAACCCTGCTCGGCAGTCGAGAAAGTCCCCCACTCCAACAGGTCGGCCACTGCCGCTGGCGGCATCCGCTTCGCCAGTTCGGCCGCTGTCCGGTTGGGAATAGGTTGACGGCTGGCAAGAAAATGGAAGCCCCCCAGCCGCCCATCGACCGCGACGAAGACTCTTACGTAAGGGAACGACTCTTGCACGGCGCGCGCTACCGAAACCTGCGTGGCGGGATCGGCATCGCCGGGCAGCCATTGCTGAAGGATTCCACCGGGCCGCAGGTGCTGCTTCGCAATCCCGTAGAACTCGCGTGAATACAGCAGGCCGGATGCCGCCGCCGGATAGGGAGGCGGTGGATCGATAACGATGACATCGTACTGTTCTTTGATTCGCTCGAGAAACCGGCGGCCATCGTCAATCACCACCCGAGATCGCGGTGAGCGCAATAGTTCATTGCCATCTGCATGGTAATACCAGAACAAGGAAGGAACGCTCGGAACCAGCTCCACCGCCGTCGAGGAGATTCCCCAGGAAAGCATGGAACGGTGAGTTGTCCCCATCCCGAAACATATCACCAGCGCATTCTGCGGAGGCCGATCCAGAAAGGCCAGAGGCAGAGCCGACATCATCTTGGTGATCGGAGTCAGGTTTGTCACGCCAACCCCGTTCACCAGAAGTTCCTTCTGCATTCCTCGGCCAAACGCCATCACGGTTGCCGTACTGTCGCGCTGCACATAGCGGCCGGGGAATTGCTGCTCGAAAGTCTGAGTGCCAAATACGAGGAGTAACGAGACCAAGCCAATTCCGTACGCTACCAAAGCGCGGGCGGAAACCAGTTCCCGAATCTGCGATGGCCACAGCAGAGCCACCCCTGCTGCCAGCCACGGAAGCGATAGCACCAGCAAGGCATGACGTTCCCCCATCCAGGGCACGAGCAGGAAACCCGCCAACAGGGGACCGAGGATGCAGCCCATTACATTGACGGCATAGGCAGTGCCCGCCCGGTTTGGATCGCCTTCCGACCAGCGGTCTGCGAGCATCGGCGTCAAGAATCCGAGCAGCCCGCTGAAAGGCACGATGCCTAACGCCACGCGGAAGGCATCAGGAATCCTGAGAGTAGGATCGGCACTGACCAGCGGCAGCATTGCTGCCAGCCAAAGCACCAGCCACACCAGGGCGCCTTCCCGGCTGTAGCGTCGGCTCCAGGCCCGGTAAATACTCGAACCGACAAAGGTAGCACCCAGGTAGAGCGCCAGGATCTGGGCAAAGGAGTAAACGAACGTTCCCACATAAGGCGTGAACTGCCTTATCCAGACCACCTCCAGCCCCATGCTCGTTAGCCCGGTAGCAAACAGCAACCACAGCGTCTTGCTTCCGAAGTTCCGCCGCCAACCCGCAGAATGCGCTTCCGAAGAGGCGCTCTGGAAGAACTCTCCTTTCCCGCCTGCCCACGATGCCTTCAAGGTCAGCGCGAAGGAGGAAACGAAGAGAGCCAGATTAAGGAACATCCCCACTCGTAGTGTGCTCCGGAAGCCGAACAACTCGATGATCAGCAAAGGAACGAACGCGCCGCTCACGGCTCCGAGCACGTTGGAGAGATAGAGAAAACTAAACGACCGTCGTGACTCCAGGCGTCGATCACTGCGGATCGCGAACATCGCCAGCGGTATGGTGCCTCCCATGCAGGCGCACCAGGGAATCAAGGTAATAGCCAGCCAGATACCAGCAGCTACGTAATAGCCGGCAAAAGACTGCGAGAATCGGTCTCCCAGGTGCTCCAGCAGCCAACGCCCCCCTTGCAGTTCCAACGGGACAATCACTGCCGAACAGGCGATGAACAACTCAGCCACAGCATAGAGACGCAGCGGAGGAGAGGTGAAGCGGGCTCCATACTTGCGCACAAGGTAGCCCGCGCCCCACGAGCCCAGCCCCAAACCTGCCATGAACATCGACAACACGATGGAAACCAGCGCAGTGTTCACGCCAAACTGCGCCATAGCCAGGCGCAGCCAGACCAGTTCGTACAGAATGCTGCAGAATCCGGAAACGAAGAAAAAGGCAAAGTACCAGCGCATGCCGGAGCCGGGAGCGGAAACGAAACTCACTCTGGTCAAGCCTTGAACTTGGACACGTGGTGAAGAAGTCCCCAGCACTTCCGGGGGGACAGTTTCAGAGCTCATGAGCTATTCCATTCTCCGTGTGCAGCCGCGGGCAGCAGCAATAATTGAACCACCCGGGAAAGCGTGCAAGGATTCGTCTTGGCCGAGTTTCTCAGCCACTGCTGAATTTAGGCAAAAGTAACTCTGCGTCCCAGTTACGAAGGTCACGCACGACTCAGCCCGGTCAACAGTCACAGGGATCGTTTCGGATCCGCCGCGACAGGTCGGAAGAAGACTGCAATTTAAGGATTATATAAAGGATAGGGAACCGCTAATCCAAAGGACCCACGCGCACACGTAGAGTTCGCGGTATAAAGAAATACGTCAAAAGAGCCCCGACCATCAAAATCCCCGCAATGATATACAAAGCAGCAGATCGGTCCGCAGAAAAATGTCTCGCCCAAATCGGGATATTGGGTCCAACATAACCACCTAAATTACCCACCGAGTTCACGATGCCAATCCCCGCTGCAGCAGCGGTGCCGGCCAAAAATGCGGACGGCAACGGCCAGAACAATGGCATGGACCCAATCACTCCCAGTGTGCCCAAGGACAGGAAAATGATCGCCAACACTGGATTCGACGCAAAAACTCCGCTCAGAACCAAGCCGACGGCTCCAGCCACAACATTTGCCACATAATGTAGCCGCCGCTCTCCGGTTTTGTCGGAATGATTGCTCAGGAGGATCATCCCGATAACGGCCACGCCATAGGGTATGGCGGTAATCAGGCCAACCCTAAGATAGCCTTTCAAACCGAAGGCCTTCACAATCGTCGGCAACCAGAAGGCAATGCCGTACAAGCCGATCATCAAAGTGAAATAGATCGCGCACAGCACCCAGACTTTCCCGCTGGTGAAGGCATCTATCAGTTTGTGCTCGGTTTTATGCTTGTCTTCAGCTTCGAGGTTCTGCGCAAGCAATGTTTTTTCCTCGCGCGTAAGCCATTTCGCTTCTTCAATGCTGCTCTCTAGATAAAAGATCACCACCAGGCCAACCAGAATTGAAGGGATGCCTTCTGCCAGAAAAAGCCACTGCCACCCCGCCAACTTCATGGCGCCGGAAAGCACATCCATAATCCAGCCGGATATGGGATTGCCGACTACCCCCGATACAGCAATCGCTGCCACAAACCAGGCGGTTCGTGTGGATCGGAATCTTGAGGGGTACCACAAGGTCAGATAAAAAATCACCCCCGGGAAGAAACCGGCTTCGGCCAAGCCAAGCAGAAAGCGCATGGCATAAAAAGACCACTCCCCTTTTACGAAAATCATGCACGCAGATATAACGCCCCAGGAGATCATGATCCTGGCAATCCACATGCGCGCGCCGAATTTCTTCAGCAGCACATTGCTGGGAACTTCGAAAAAGAAATACCCGATAAAGAAAATACCGGCGCCGGTGGCGAATGCCGCATCGCTCATCGACAGGTCCTTCAGCATTTGCAGCTTCGCAAATCCAACGTTGACCCGATCGAGATACGCCAAAATGTAGCAAAGGAAAAGGAAAGGCACTATGCGCACGTCAACCTTGCGATACGTCCTCGCCTCAAAACTTTCCGCGGGCGTCATAGCTTTCAGGCATCCTTATTCTTGAGTCTTCCAGGGGAATTCGCGATTGGGACCTCTCGCTTCTTCAGCACTTGATCGCAAACTGCTGAAAAGAATGGCGGGGACGACGAGACTCGAACTCGCGACCTCTGCCGTGACAGGGCAGCGTTCTAACCAACTGAACTACGTCCCCAACCTGCTTTCATCCGCTTAGCGGGAAAGCCGCATGTTTACTGCACTTCCCTGCTGTCCAACTGTTTCGCCTGTTTCCACCATTTTCGCCTCATATATGCGAAATTCTGGCGGAAACGGACACCATGCGAAACCGAAACCAGAGCATTTGTCCTTGCTCACGAATCAAATTGTAACAGAGGACTCCCAAATCGCGAGGGCTAGACACCGTGATTGGTGAATAAAAAATATGCCGCTCGCTTGCTTGACAGCGCTACGGCCCGGCCCGGCGCACGGGAAGCGAACTGGGACCGTGCCCAGGCCTGTCTTTAACGACTTGCGACAGTCGAGGCATAACGGTAGCCTCGCAATAATTTCGCGGTTCAAGGGTACTTCCGCGATTTGATGTTGTCGCCAAAGCATCGCATCCCTGGTTTCTTAACATGTGAGCTATCTTGCTCAGACACGAAAGTCCACACCTGTCACTCTTTATTATCCTGAGTGTGTAGATGGAGCCGCGAACGCTGATTCGTAGCTTTGATTCTTAGGTCGCTGCAGATCGGGTCCCTGATCAAGTCACGGCGAAGCGACCACATCCAGCCAATCGGCATTCTTCATCCGTGTGTACGCCGCGAAACCTACGGCGAATACGATTCGAGCTCACAAGCTCTGAACGTTGAAGCTAGGGCAACACTTTCAGGCGGATAAGAGGGGTTAGCCCGCGAAACTAAGGAAGGTAACCTTATGCCTTTGATTCAACTGCTGGAAGTTATGATCGTGGTGGGTGTCCTCCTGTGGCTGGTGAATCGCTTCATTCCCATGCAGGGAACCATCAAGTCAATTTTGAACGGCGTCGTGGTCATTGCCCTGGTTCTGTGGATCCTGAATGTTTTTGGACTCTTCAACTCGCTTTCCCGGATACATATTGGAACCTGAAAGATGACGAAAACCAGCCAATAAGGCTGAACGCACAAACGCACGATCGAAACGCACCCCGGCACACCTGTGTGCCTGAATAAGGAGATACTGTGAAGACCAAGCTTTTGTTAGTAGTCGGAATCACCCTCTGTGTGAGCGCATTTGCTCAAACGAATTCTTCAACAAACATGGTCGTCGAGCCCATAAGTCCGACACCTATATTCCGAGTGAATGTAGTCAGCCGCAGCGTGCAGGCCGTCAACTACGAACATCGCAGCGGAGCTTCGAGGCTGGATTTTGCGGGTACGAACCTGATGCCCTCGGCGAACGGTGAAGCCAAGGTGAACAGCAGGCGGGGATCCATTGAGATCGACGCAGAATTTGGCAATCTGCAGGAACCGACGACTTTCGGCGGTGAGTATCTGACCTACATTTTGTGGGCGATTTCTCCCGAAGGCCGGGCCGTGAATCTGGGCGAGGTGTTAGTCGGCGACAACCATCGCAGCAAGCTGCGCGTGACCACCGACCTTCAGGCCTTCGCTCTGATCGTTACCGCGGAACCTTATTATGCCGTGCGGCAGCCCAGCAACGTGGTGGTGCTTGAGAATTTCGTTCGCGAGAGCACCAAGGGCACTACCGAGGCGGTAAATGCAAATTACGAACTGATGGAGCGCGGCGGCTACATTCCTACCGGCTATAAGTTTGACCCGGTGATTCTGAATGCCAGGTTACCATTGGAATTCTTCGAGGCGCGTAATGCGTTGCGCATCGCTCAATCCGAGGGAGCCGAGCAGTATGCCAGCGACAGCTATCAGCACGCCGTACAGTTGATGAACAATACCGACGAATATGCCACCAGAAGTCACATCGACCGAAAGCCGCTGATCGCAGTCGCCCGCGAGGCAGTACAAACTGCCGAAGATGCGCGCGAGATCGCAGTCAAGAAGCTGGACGAGATACGCCTGGCCAACGAGCGTCAGGCTTCGAGCGACGCACAGGCACAATCGCAGGCGCAAGCCAACGACGCCATTCGGCGGAAAGAGCAAGCCCAGTCCGACACGGCGAACGCTCTAGCGGCAAAGGCTCAGGCCGAATCTGACGCAACCAACGCCCGCGCCGACGCCGCTGAGGCACAAGCTGCGAGCGCACAAGCCAGATCCGAGATGGCGGACAGCCAGGCTTCATCGGCCAATGCGCTTTCCGAAGCCCAGGCGGATGCGGAACAATCGCGCTTGGCTGCACAGCAAGCACTGCAGAGCGCGCAACAGGCGGAAACCGAGAAAGCGGCCATGCGCACGCGATTGTCGGTGCAGTTGAATACCATTCTTCAGACTCGCGATAGCGCGCGCGGGCTCATCGTCAGCATGTCCGATGTTTTGTTTGACACCGGAAAATACTCGTTGAAGCCGGGTGCACGGGAGAAGCTGGCGAAGGTCGCCGGTATTCTGCTCGCCTATCCTGGACTCGACATTGCAGTCGGTGGCTACACAGACAATGTGGGCAGCGACGCAATGAATCAAACATTGTCTGAGAACCGTGCTGGATCGGTACGCGACTACCTTGTGCAACAAGGCGTGTTGACGAATTCGGTTTCGGCCAGAGGCTTCGGCAACAGTTCGCCAGTAGCTTCAAACGATAACTCCTCGGGCCGTCAGCAAAACCGGAGAGTTGAACTTCTCGTGTCCGGCGAAGCCATCGGCAGCCCGGTCAACGCGACCACAGGAAGCTTGCAGTAAGAGCTAGGCGCAAGCTACGCAACGAATCAATAATGGAGGCAACACCTATGAGACTAGTTGGAGTTATCAGCACAGCAGTTCTGTCTTTGGCCCTCGGAGTCGCTGGTCCGGCGTTCGCACAGGAGCAGCACGAGCAGGAAGAACAGAAAGCCAAGCCCGCCCAGCAAGAAGAGAAGCAGGCGCAACCTGCCGCAAAGCAAGAGGCAAAACCAGCGGCGCAAGAGGAGAAGAACACCAAGCCGGAAGCAAAGCAAGAGGAGAAGAACACCAAGCCGGCAGAAAACAACGCAAAGCAAGAGAACGCCAAGCCGGCAGAGAAAAACGCCGCTGGTAACCGTGGTGGCCGCATTCCCGCAGACAAATTCAAGGCCAATTTTGGACAGCAACACTCGTTCCGTGTCAGCCAAGGCGACTACAACAATCACCGCTTCCAATACGGTGGCTATTCGTTCGGATTCGTTGACCCGTGGCCTAGCAACTGGCTCTACACGCAAAATGTCTATGTTGTCGACATAGGCGGCGTGTATTACCTGTGCAACCCGATGTTCCCTGGAGTTAACCTGGCACTTAGCTTCACACTATAGACGACTCGTTTGGTGGCGCCTGAGGGCGCAACCAGCTTTACTACTAGTGGCGCGGGTCCATTCCTTGGGCTCGCGCCGCTTTTTTCCCGGCGCCGGCAAGGTAATCTCGGAAGAAAGCGCTTGGCAGACGAATGGGAGCATTCCCGAAAAGTGAGCAGTTGTGCACAGATTTGGCAGCGCCTCGGTGGAATACTTGCCTCGACGCGCCCCCGTTCCATCCGCGCAACCCGCAGCAGCAAGGTACAACCGGGCAATCGAAGGATGAACTGGCAAGGTGGTTCAAATGCGCAAGATCCGTTTGTTGTCGCTAGCACTTCTGATATTGGCCATGTCGGCCGCCGCGTTCGCGCAGTTCGGCGTGTCGATCGTTATCGCTCCGCCCGCGCTCCCTGTGTACGAGCAGCCCATGGTCCCCGCCGCCGGTTATCTGTGGACGCCCGGCTATTGGGCTTATGGCGATGAAGGCTACTTCTGGGTCCCGGGTACGTGGGTCGAGCCACCCACCGTTGGCTTGCTCTGGACTCCCGGTTATTGGGGTTGGGGCAGCAACGCTTTCGCCTGGAATGAAGGCTACTGGGGCCCCACTATCGGCTTTTACGGCGGCGTCAACTATGGCTTCGGCTATGGCGGCATCGGCTATGAGGGCGGATATTGGAATAACGGAGCCTTCATGTACAACCGCTCGGTGAATAACGTGAACGTCACCAATGTTTATAACAAGACCGTAATCAACGAAACCACGGTGAACCATGTCAGCTATAACGGCGGCGAGGGTGGAATTACCGCTCGACCAACCGCTGCAGAACAGACTGCGATGCACGAGCAACACACGCCGGCAACCTCAATGCAAACCGCGCATGTGCACGCTGCCAGTACCAACCACGCGCTCCTGGCGTCCGTGAACCAGGGCCGTCCGGCTATCGCTGCAACTGCGAAGCCTGGAGAGCTTAGCGGTTCCGGAGTGGTAGCGGCCAAAGAGGCGGGAGCGCCTTACAAGGCCCCCGAGAACAAAGCAGCTGCAACCAAGGCCACCGAAACCAAGCCAGCCGAGAATAAAGCAGCTGAAACCAAAGCCACCGAGAATAAGGCAGCTGAGACCAAAGCCACCGAGAATAAGGCAGCTGAGACCAAGACTACCGAGAATAAGGCAGCTGAGACCAAGGCTACCGAGAACAAGGCAGCTGAGACCAAGGCTACTGAGAACAAGGCGGCCGAGAACAAGGCCACCGAGAACAAGGCAGCTGCTACCAAGGCCACTGAGAACAAGGCAGCCGCCACCAAGGCTACTGAGAACAAGGCCACCGAGAATAAGGCAGCCGCCACCAAGGCCACTGAGAACAAGGCAGCCGAGAACAAGGCCACCGAGAACAAGGCAGCCGCCACCAAGGCCACTGAGAACAAGGCAGCCGCCACCAAGGCCACCGAGAACAAGGCCACTCATGCGCAGCCGGCAGCTCATGCGCAGCCCGCCGCTCATGCGCAGCCCGCCGCTCATGCGCAGCCCGCCGCTCATGCGCAGCCCGCCGCTCATGCGCAGCCCGCCGCTCATGTGGAGCCCGCCGCTCATGCGCAGCCCGCCGCTCATGCGCAGCCCGCCGCTCATGCGCAGCCCGCCGCTCATGTGGAGCCCGCCGCTCATGCGCAGCCTGCCGCTCATGTGGAGCCCGCCGCTCATGCGCAGCCTGAGAAAAAAGGCCCTGGAGGTAAAGAATAGCCCCGTCAGTAGCGAATTGACTGCGACGTATTGCGTCAAGCCGCTCAAGATATAAGAAAGTCGATTAACTCTTACATTGGTGCGGGTTCACTTCGTGGACTCGCACCATTTCCTTTCTGGCCGTATGCGGTGATCGAAGTGATGTCCCGCGTTGCCGAGAGGCGCCGTAAGGCTTGTCATCGCCTGCATCTTCCGCGAAAGCAGCTCCGCCCCTTTCGACGCAATTCCTCACATCTGAGCAGTTTTGACCAGCAAGAAACCAGCCGAACGCCTATAAACAAAGCTGACCCTCTCCTCACGGTTGGATTCGCGGTGCGAAACTTGAGGATCGGGGATGCCGCGCTGGAACAGGACGGAATCAGGGCGGCTAAGAGGAGTGAAATATGCTTGGAACTATATTGATTGTGATTTTGATCTTAGCGCTTTTCGGTGCCCTGCCACGGTGGGGATATAGCCGGGAGTGGGGTTATGCTCCGACCGGAGGATTGGGACTTATCCTCTGCGTCGTTGTCATTCTCCTGGTTCTCGGTCGTATTTGAGCCATGCGCGACGCGGCAACATCCCCAGGCGCCATAGCCAAAGGTTGGCGCCTGCCTTCTGTCCGTGTGGCGGCTCTTCTCGTCGTGCTCATGTGCAGCGGCGGTTTGTTTGCGTACTCCGTTCTGACGCACGAAGAAATCGTCGACTTGCTCTGGACCGACGAGATCCGGCCCTTACTGCTGAAGCGATATCCGGGACTGTCAGAGGACCAACTCAAAGAGGCGCATGCCTACGCTTACGGAGGCGCCGTCATCCAGGACCTGGGTTATTACCCCTTCGGCAGCAAAGATTTCAGTAACCTGGTGCATTACGTTCGCAGCGGAGACTTCGTTCGCGAGCTGTTACTCGAAAGCCAGGATGCCAACGAGTATGCCTTCGCTCTGGGCGCGCTGGCACACTACGCGTCGGACATTACCGGGCACCGGATGGCAGTCAATCAGGCGGTGGCCATCGAGTATCCAAAGTTACGAGCGAAGTTTGGCAAGTCGGTGACGTATGCCGAGGACAAAACGGCACACTTGAAAACCGAGTTCGGCTTCGACATGATTCAGGTGTCGAAGAATCGTTACGCATCGCAGCAGTACCACGATTTCATCGGGTTTAAAGTGTCAAAGCCCCTGCTGGAGCGGGCCTTCCCAGACGTCTACGGATTGGAGCTGAAAGATGTGCTGGCCCACGAGGATCTCGCCATCAGCTCCTATCGGTTCTCCGTCAGCCGGTTGATCCCGGAGATGACCCAGGTCGCGCTACAGACCCATAAGAAAGACATGATGCGCGAGCGGCCCGACTTCGCAAAAAAAGAGTTCCTGTACCGTCTTTCCCGCTCCGACTATGAAAAGGAGTGGGGGAAGGACTACGCCAAGCCTGGATTCGGGACCCGGTTTCTCTCAACCCTCTTGCGCTTCATGCCGCGAATTGGTCCCTTCAAGGGGCTGGGCTTCAAGAACCCGACTCCGCAGACCGAGGATCTGTATTTCAAAAGCATCAACACGACCGTCGATCAATACCGGACGTTTCTCGAACAAGTGCGCACAGACTCGCTCGTGCTTCCCAATTATGATCTTGACAGTGGCCTGGCGACCAAGGCAGCGGAATACTCGCTCACCGACGACACCTACGCAAAGTTGCTGGCTCAGTTATCGGAGCGGAAGTTCGATCGGACGTCGCCGGAACTCCGCGATAACATCCTGCAGTTTTATTCCGACCTCTCGGTGCCGATCGAGACGAAGAAGGACCAGGTTCGCTGGCAAGGCGTGCTGACTGCGCTGGACCAGTTGAAGTCCGTGACGCCGGTGCCGACGGTCGCGAATACGCCAGCACAGTGATCCCCGTGCGGTTACTACACTTCAAGAAAGCAGCGGTCAATGCGCCGCCAAAGCATCGCTGACAATCGTCTGGGCTTCCTCCAGGATTCGCCGCAGATGGTCCGCTCCACGGAAGCTCTCCGCATAAATCTTATAGATGTTCTCGGTCCCAGACGGACGCGCCGCGAACCATCCGCTTTCCGCCGCCACCTTCAACCCGCCGATGGAGGCGCCGTTGCCCGGCGCGCGGGTGAGGATGGTTTGAACTTTTTCCCCCGCCAGATCTGTGGACCGGACCTGTTCCGGCGAAAGTTTTCCCAGAATCTCTTTTTGTTCCGGTGTAGCAGGCGCCTCGACCCGGTCGTAAACAGGCTCGCCGAACTCGCGCGTAAGTTCGCGGTAGATTTCGCCGGGATCGCGGCCCATTCGGGCTGTGATCTCCGCCGCCAGTAACGCTGGGACAATTCCATCTTTGTCCGTCGTCCAAACCGTGCCATCCAGGCGAGCAAAGGAGGCCCCTGCGCTCTCTTCGCCACCGAAGCCAAGCGAACCGTCGAGCAAGCCATCCACGAACCACTTGAAGCCCACCGGCACCTCGTAGAGCTTCCGGCCAAGCTTCGCGGTGACGCGATCAATCATCTGGCTGCTCACCACCGTCTTGCCGATCGCCGCTTCCTGGCGCCACTTCGGCCGGTGTTGGAAGAGGTAGAAGATGGCGACGGAAAGATAATGGTTGGGCGGCAGCAATGCCGCGCTTTGGGTGACGATTCCATGCCGGTCATGGTCGGTATCGCAGGCGAAGGCGATCTCGAAGCGGTCCTTCAGACCGATTAACCTCTGCATCGCATAGGGTGAGGATGGGTCCATGCGAATCTGGCCGTCCCAATCCACCGTCATAAAACGGAAGGTCGGGTCGACGGCCTCGTTCACGACCGTCAGGTTCAACCCGTAGCGCTCGGCAATCGGCCCCCAGTAGTGAACCCCGGCGCCGCCGAGCGGATCGACTCCCATCCTGATCTTCGCGCCGCGAATGGCCTCCATGTCGATCACGTTGGCGAGATCGGTAATGTAAGCGTTGAGGTAATCGTGCCGGTGCGTCGTGGGGGCGCGAAGAGCTTTCTCGAAAGGAATCCTTTTCAAACCCCGAAGGCCGTTCTCGAGAAACTCGTTCGCCTTCGCCTCGATCCAGGCGGTGACGGCGGATTCCGCCGGGCCCCCGTTTGGGGGATTGTATTTGAAACCGCCGTCCTGTGGCGGATTGTGTGACGGCGTGATGACGATGCCGTCGGCGAGTCCTGTCTTGCGCCCGCGGTTGTAAGTCAGAATCGCGTGGGAAATAGCGGGAGTCGGAGTGTATTCGTCGCCCTCCGCCAACATGACTTCGACTCCGTTGGCCGCCAGCACCTCAAGCGCGCCGGCCAGAGCCGGCTCGGAAAGCGCATGCGTGTCCATGCCGAGAAACAGCGGGCCGTCGATCTTCTTCTGCTCCCGGTACCGGCAAATGGCCTGACTGATGGCAAGGATATGCCATTCATTGAAAGCCTTCTTGAATGAGGACCCACGATGTCCCGACGTGCCGAAGGCAACCCTTTGTTCCGCCACGGAAGGGTCAGGCACCTCCGTATAGTAGGCCGTGATGAGTCTGGGTACGTTCACCAGCATCCAGGCTTCGGCCGGCTTTCCTGCAGAAGGGCTTACTTTCATTATCCTCTCGTCAGATGCCGTGGCGACCTTTACACCAGGGTCTCCATCAGCTTGTCGAACGGCTTGGTGAATTTCTCGCTATGCCGCTACCGCTTGGGGCGTGTGCAGAGAGCAGTAGGCAGGATGCGTGGTTTCGATGATGTCCTTCGCCTTGGCCACTTCTGCCGCCGTCCCGTGGGCGATCAGCAGGAACTGATCCGTCTTGAGCGCTGTTTCGTACTTCACAATGCTGTCCTTAGGAATTCCGATGCTGTAGAGGCCAGCTCCCAGAGCGCTCAACCCTCCTACCACCACCGCGCCTTCCAATGCTCCCACAATCCACGCCACCAGCGGTCCAGCCACTAAGATTGGGCCGATGCCCGGAATGGCGAAAAAAGCCGAACCAAATAGAAGCCCCCAAAAGCCTCCCCAGAATGCACCCGTCTTGCCCCAATACTTCATGCGGTCGCCGGTATTGTAGTAGCCCACCACCTGCTCATCCGTGTGGTAGCCTTTGCCGACGATCGATAACTTGTGCATGTCGACTCCGCCACGCTGAAGCTCTTTCACCGCTTGATCCGCTTCCGTATGAGTGCGGTACACCGCAACAACCGAATTTTCTGTGGACATTTTCTCGTCTCCTTGCCGTCATTCTCGGACCATCAAGCCAAGTCCCAACAGAACTATGACAGCGCACCGGCAGGAAAACTGTTCCCTATTGCACAGCGTCGCCGGAGAACGCACACACGGTCAAGCTTCCAAAACCGGTTTCTCCAGGCCGTGCACCCTTTTCTTAACGCGGCATTTCTTAGGCGATCCTGAGGCGCTTGAATACGGGGACTTTGAAAATATCCACCATGAATGCAAAGACAACTGCCCCCACAAGCGTTCCTCCCATCACGAGTAATGACAGAGGCGCCATGGCGATCCCACGATTCGCCAGCGTTGAGGCGATCAACAGATCGGCTACCGACGAAGCTACGAGCCAGGAGCTTGGGCAGGTTGGCCACAGGCGCTGGCGAGTTCGATTCGTATACATGGTTGCTTGATTGCCGAACACGATGACCAGAAAGGCGAGAGTTCTCAGTGTCTCCATTCCAAGACCCAGGTGGAATTTGCCGATGGCCAGCACGGCGGTGCAAAACACCAACTCGGAGATCCCCATGAAAGCGCCCGCGATCGTCAAGTTGCCAACTCGCCATGCACTTGGCATCGGGGACGGTCGCACGTTGTCCGTCGTCAAGGACATGCCGAGGAAGTCGCCGGTGATCATGATAATGACCATCAACATTGGGGTCAGGATCGCGTGCCCGGTTATGATCAGACCCACCGCCAGGAAGAGCACCTGCACAATCTTCTTGGTAACGGAATTCAAGGTATAGGTCAGGATGCGCTGGAACGTTACCCGCCCTTCTTTCACCGCGGCCACAACACCTTCGAGTCCGGGCTTGGTCAGCACGATTCCGGCCGCCGACTTGGCGACGTCCGTCGCCGTCGAAACCGCAATTCCCATCTGCGCCTGGCGCAGCGCCGGCGCGTCATTGGCGCCATCGCCGCACATGCCGACGGTGTGGCCGCTCTTCTGGAACGCTTGAACGAGGTGATACTTATCCTCCGGAAGGACTCCGGCAAAGACCGCGAAGTTTTCTGGACTGACGCTCTCCGGGATTGGCCCGGGCGGACAGATCGCTCCATCGAGTCCCACCGCTCGCGCGATGATCTCCGCCGTGGCCGGTGCATCGCCAGTCACCATCACGGTGCGGACGCCCAAAGTGTGCAGCTCCTTGATCAGTTCGGCCGCATCCGTGCGGGGTGGATCGCTCAGCGCGATGATTCCTACGAGCCGCATCGGCGCCGGTGTGCCCACAGCAACGGCCAGAACCCGGAAGCCCTTCTCTTCGAGTTCGTGCTCCGTCGCGGCCGCTGTTGGCGCCGGTTCGGTCAGTTTGATCACCGCCGCAAACGCTCCCTTCACGACTCGCAGCGTGCCGCCGTTCGCATCCACCGCCGTCGCCTCGGACATTTTTGTCGCTGGATCGAAGGGAACGAACTTGGTCAACTTAAAGGTGAGTTTCGGCGGATTGGCAGTGTTTGCCTTCGTGGCCGCAGCGCGGATGGCTGCGTCTACGGGATCCTCTCCGCCATCGGAACTGGCTAGAGCCGCCATTGCCAGCACGTGCGCTTCATCAAAGCCAGGCTCAGGATGGATGGCGGTTAGCGCCAGTTCGTTGCGAGTTAACGTCCCCGTTTTGTCCGAGCAAAGAACGTCCAGCGTTGCCGCCTCGTCCACCGCGGACAATCGCGTTGGAAGCACACCCAGGCGGGCCAGGGCCTTTGCGCCCAGCGCCGCTGCCAGTGTAAACGTGGCCGGCAGCGCTACCGGGATGGACGCCAGAATAGCCGTGAGAACGAGGGGGATGATCTCGCCAATCGGCATTTTACGGGCATGAGCGTACGCGACCAGCAAGACGATGATTGCGCCATTGAAGATGGCAAGATTTCGCACCACGCGCACGACGGTTTTTTGCTGGGTACTCTCGACATGGGCGGTGCGGACGAGTTCCGCCGTATGGCCAAACTTCGTACGTGCCCCGGTTGCAGTGACGACCGCCGTGGCTTCGCCGCGCCGTACCAGCGCGCCGGCATAAGTTTCGAGACCCGCTCCAGCTTCGACCGGTACGGACTCGCCGGTGAGCATGGACTGATCAAGCAGGATCGATCCCGCGACCAACTTCACGTCGGCTGCAACCACGCCACCGAGCGATAGCTTCACCGTGTCGCCGGGCACCAGTTCAGTAGCGGGTATATTCTTCCAAGCGCCGTCGCGCAGCGCCGAAGCCGTAAGCGCGAGCCGCGATTTCAGCGCGGCAAGAGTCGCTTGTGCGCGTCCCTCCTGGAAAAACCCGATAGCAGCGTTGAATACGAGGAGCCCCGCGATGACTGCCGCTTCGACATACTCGTGGAGCACGGTCTGGAGGATGATGGCGGCTTCAAGCATCCAGGGAACCGGCGCCCAAAATTTGGCCAGCGCCATACGCCATGCTGGTATCGCGGTGTCTGGCATGGCATTGGGCCCGTACTTGGCAAGCCGCGCTCGGGCTTCATCGCTCGTGAGACCGCGCGACAGGTTATCATCACCGCTGCCTTGTGCTGTTCCCGCTAGGGCAGTCGAGTTGGCAGCGCCGGGAGGCATCGTTTCACAAGGACTTTCGAAACACGATCAACCTCATCAACGAGGCGCGCCATTCGTGAGAACCACTTTGAGCGCGCCCTCTTTTGCCGCGTTTCCAAACGTCTCATACGCCTTCATGATGTCGTGCATCGCGAAGCGATGAGTCACGAGCTTGCCTGGCTGCAGCTTGCCCGAGCGCACGACCTTCAGCAGCATCGGCGTGGTTACCGTGTCCACCAGTCGTGTGGTGAGCGAAATGTTGCGGTCCCAGAGTTTCTCCATGTGCAGTTCCACCGGTTTGCCATGCACGCCCACGTTCGCGATCCGTCCGCCGGCCGCGACAATGGCCTGGCAGATATCGAAGGTAGCAGGAAGCCCGACCGCCTCGATGGCCACGTCGACGCCGGCGTTTTCCGTCAGTTCCATCACGTGATGAGCGGCGTGCCCATCGGTGCTGTTGATCAGAGTGGTTGCGCCAAATTTTTTGGCGACTGCCAGGCGCTTGTCGTCCAGGTCAATCATGAAGATCGCCGCCGGTGAATAAAATTGCGCTGTCAGCAGAACGGCCAGCCCAACAGGCCCCGCGCCCACGATGGCAACCGTGTCCCCGGGCTTCACTTGCCCGTTCAGGACGCCGCACTCAAAGCCAGTCGGCAAAATGTCGCTAAGCATCACCATGGCTTCTTCCTCGCCGTCGGCCGGGAAGTTGTAGAGGCTTCCATCGGCGTGTGGGATGCGCACGTACTCGGCCTGAGTGCCGTCGAGGGTGTTGCCCAAAATCCAGCCGCCGTGTCGACAATGGGAATACATGCCTCTTCTGCAGAAGTCGCACTTCAGGCAGGCAGTGACGCACGAGATGATGACCTTGTCGCCAACGTGAAACTCGGAGACGCCCGTTCCGACTTGCTCGATCACACCAATCCCCTCGTGGCCGAGAATCCGTCCATCGGTCACGGACGGGAGATCTCCCTTCAGAATGTGAAGATCGGTTCCGCAAATCGTCGAAGTGGTAATCCGCACAATGGCATCGCCCGGATCCTGGATGCCAGGGCGCGGCTTATCCTCCCATGCATACTTGCCCGGACCGTGATAGACCAGCGCTTTCATGGTAGTAATGCTGGTTCTTAGAGTTGCGGCACGCGTCGTCGCTAGTTCGAGTTCAACGGTTGTCATTGATATTCCCTCGCGAAGCAAATAATGCTACAGCGATTCACAATGCTGCGACTGCTCAACATTGCACAGTTTCTACAATTTTGGGGAATTGCGCTGGAAAGAACACCTAGTACCGTGACCGCCTTATGACTGATCCGTTGGAGGGACGGGCGCCTCGCCCATCCAGCCGGGTGGGGACGCCCGACTCTCCACAACAAGCTTGGATCGACAGCAGTAACAATCACGGGGTCGCGGCACTAGTCGTGCAGAACGATGTTGAGCAGCGAGCTGTGCACCTGCAGACCGCCGTTGTAATGAATGAAACCCAATTCCCTGAATCGGTTCATGAAAAAACTGACTCGCGAACGAGTCGTACCGATCATCTCGGCCAGGGTCTCCTGGCTGATCTTGGGAACTACCGTCTCGGGTTTGCCTTCCTTACCAAAATGAGCGAGCAGCAGAAGGATCCGGGCCAGCCGTTTTTCGCTCGAATTGAAAAGCTGATCCACCAGATCTTCTTCGTAACGGATGTTCCGCGCCAACAAATAGGTCACAAACATGTCGGAAAATCCGTGTTCCCGATGAAGCGCTTCCATCATGGCTTTCTTGTCGATGCGCAGAACAGAGCAATCCGTTAATGCGGTTGCAGAACCCATGCGGATTGCCTGGCCCGCAAGCGCACCTTCGCCGAAAAACTCTCCGTCGCCGATTATGCCGACCGTTGCTTCCTTGCCAGTCTTCGAGACCACGGTGAGTTTTACCTTGCCCGTCTGGATATAGAACACCGCATCCGCGGCATCGCCTTGCGCAAAGATTCCTTGTTTCCTCTGGAAAAGCACAGATTTCCTGCCCTCGCCTATGGTTCCAAGGAATGCATGGGGATCGAAATTGCGCCTCTTCTTGGCCGCAACACTTGGCCCTATAGCATTACGCTCTGTTTGGAGTGTCGGGCCGATTGGGGTTTGTCGGGCGATCTTCCTTGTGCTTTGAGAACCGTTGGTTCGGCGAGTTGGAGACATACGCACCTCCTCCTGCCCAGAGAGCGTTTTTGCTATTTTACCACTTTCCCGGCCAGCGCAAGTATCCGAAAACCACAGCCCGCCATGGGCTGGATGGTTTGATCAGGGAAAGCCCGGCTAGAGAGATTGTGCCCCATGGCTCCATGCAGTGAGCAATTCTGCACAGCAATGCAGAAGTAACTGGGTGAATATGGTTAGTGACTGAATGCAGCAGTTTGCCATCACCCACCGGGCGGCTGGTACGCTCGTCTGACTATTTAAGACACGACCCCCGTGGTGGAATGCAAAGCCCGCGTCCCCCCGCGAGGTCAGTTTCGGCATTCAGGTGCTCACAAATGAGCACAGGAGGTTGACATGCTTTGGACCATTTTCGTTGTTCTTTTGATTCTGTGGCTTCTGGGTTTCAGTTTGCATGTGGGCGGAAGTCTGATCCACTTGCTGCTGGTTGTGGGATTGGTGCTTCTGGTCATTAACCTGCTGAGCGGACGACGAAGTGCGGTTTGAAGAAAGGCATTACGAGTCCCAGCACAATATTGAAGACGGGTTGGAAAAGGAAAACCAATGATGACGACAAATGAGCAGAACAAGTGTGCACACCTGCCATGCCGGTGCTTGGTGCGAGCTGGCGATAAGTACTGCGGTCAAGCTTGTAAGGAAGCGGGATCCAACGAGGTCGAGATTGCGTGCCAGTGCGACCATGGAACTTGTCCGCTTACCGCATGAGAAACAGTAACCCTTTTGGCGCGCAGCCTGGATCTTAGTTGACCAGGGATTGACCAAGGAGAACCTTATGAAGATGCGCCGAATTATGCTCTTGCTATTGGTAATCGCGGACCTCGCGACCCTACCAGTGCTGGCCAGGGCGCAGACACTGGTCGCTTCGGCAGACTCCTCCAACAACACTGTTGACTTGTCAACCAGCACGCCGAACCCGCCACCGGATCTGACGTACATGCGCCCGACCGAAGCAACGATGCTCCACAACTACTTGTTCGACGCGTTCGGCCCGTATCCCATCGTGGGCGCCGCACTCGCTGGTGGCATTAACCAGATACAGAAAACTCCGCCGGAGTGGAGACAAGGCGCGGAGGGTTATAGCAAGCGCTTCGGGTCCGACTTCGGCATCGCGGCCGTAACTACAACGACGCGCTATGCGCTCTCGGAAGCCTTCCACCAGGACACGTTGTATTACCGCTGTGAGTGCAAAGGCTTGTTGCCGCGGCTGAAGCATGCCGTGATTTCGACCTTTACAGCACGCCGCGGCGTCGATGGCCATCGCGTCTTTTCTTTGCCTGATCTGGTTTCTCCCTATGCCGGCACCATGACGGCCGTTTATGGCTGGTATCCCGGCCGCTACGATTACAAGGATGCATTCCGCATGGGCAACTACAGCTTGCTGGGGTATGTAGGCGCAAACATCTCCCTTGAATTTCTCTATAGCGGACCGCACTCATTGCTCACTCGCATGCACCTCAACGATACGCATGGAGCGCCAGATCCGGGTTCAAGTCCATGATCGACCGGAGATCCAGGGCGGTCGCGCTTTTGCCTTCCATGGGGAGCTCCACTCCCGGCTTGATCACCAGGTTTCTCGAGTGGTTCGGCGATCTGGGCATATTTTTCTGGCGGGTTGTGCGCGCCGCAGTGACGCCGCCGTTTGAATTCCGCGAATTGTTCCGGCAACTCGACGAGATCGGATCCATGTCCCTGCCGCTGGTCGCTTTGGCCGGCGCCGCCACCGGGGTTGTACTTTCTTTGGAAGCCCGTTACAGCCTGACTCGTTTTGGGGCTAAGTCGCTGCTCCCCGCCGCGATCGTGTTCTCCGTTATCCATGAGACCGGTCCGATCATCACCGGCCTGGTAGTAAGTGGTCGAGTGGGCGCTGGCATTGGCGCGGAGCTGGCGTCGATGAAAGTGACCGAGCAGATCGATGCCATCGAGGCATCCGCGGTAAACCCCTATAAGCTGCTAGCGGCGCCTCGCATCCTGGCTTGCATCCTGGTGCTGCCTCTCCTGACCCTCGCTGCCGACTTATGCGGCCTGGTAATGGGCTGGGTTGCGCAGGCCCTGGTTGAGCCGCTCTCGTTCCACCAGTTCATCAGCAGCGGCTTCAAGGGCGCCGATTTCAACGATTTGCTGCCCCCCACGTTTAAGACCATGGTGTTTGGCCTGATCATTGGGCTGATCGCGTGTTTTCAGGGAATGCGGACACGGGGAGGCGCCGCGGGCGTGGGCCGTGCGGCCACGAGCTCGGTAGTGTTGTCCTCGCTGTTCGTGATCCTGGCTGATGTCGTGCTGGTGAAACTCATTCTCATATTTTTCCCATGAACTTTTTCCTGTGAACGTTGACGAAGCAGCTCGTGAAACGAGTATGGACACAATCGATCAAGTTGCGGAGAAGCGAGCGGAAGCCGAGGAAGACGCCCGCGCACAAGTGATCGCCGTCGACGACTTGCATAAGTCCTTCGGAAGTCAAACGGTTTTGAACGGGATTAGCCTGACCGTGAGTCGCGGCGAGACCCTGGCGGTGCTGGGGCGCAGTGGTACCGGTAAGAGCGTATTGCTGAGGCTCATCATCGGCCTGGAGAAGCCTGACTCGGGATCGGTTCGCATCCACGGTCAAGACATCGCCGGCTTGGCTCTCGACCAACTCGGCGAGATCAGAATGAAAATGGGTTTTCTGTTTCAGCACGCCGCGCTTTACGATTCGTTGACCGTCGAACAGAACGTGGCTTTTCCGCTGCAGCACCATAAGAAGACGATGTCGAAGTCTGAGCAGGGCGACCGGGTCAAGGAATTACTGGCGGAAGTGGGTATGGAAGGCGATCTTAATAAGATGCCGTCGGATATCTCGGGCGGGATGCAGAAACGAGTAGGGCTGGCGCGTGCGCTGGCTTTGGAGCCTGACATTCTGCTGCTCGACGAGCCCACCGCTGGTCTCGACCCCATCAGCGCCGCGGAGATCGATGATTTGGTTCTCAAGCTTCAGGCGGAACATCACATGGCATCCATCGTCGTGACTCACGATCTGCACAGCGCGAAGACAATTGCGGACCGCCTGGCCCTGATCAATGAGGGAAATGTGGTGATCGAAGGCGCCTTTGAAGAACTTCAAAGAAGTGACATCGAATTTGTTAGGGAATTTCTAGGCCATTCGTAGGAGGACTTATGTCGAGAGCGGCGCGGTTGGGAGCTTTTATCGTTGCAACACTGGCAATTCTGGTGGCCGGTGTCTTCATCATCGGGGGCAAGCAGTATCTTTTCAGCTCCACCTACCGATTGAAAGCGCAATTCGACAATGTGGTCGGCCTCGATGCGGGAGCCGATGTGCGGGTGGGCGGGGTTCACAGTGGAACCGTGAGCAGCATCGTGTTGCCTCACAAGCCGGGCGAAAAGGTCACGGTAGTTATGGATCTCAGTAAGTCGACGCACGAGATCATCAAGCAGGACTCCGTCGCCACCATCGAAACCGAGGGCTTGTTAGGCAACCAGTATCTGGCGATTACGTTTGGATCCGCGGGGACAGCCGACGTGCGGGATGGCGATATCATCGCCAGCCAGCCGCCGCTCGAAATCTCAGACCTGCTCCAAAAGACGAGCGGCATTCTGGATAGCAGCCAGCAGGCCATCCAGAACGCCACTCGCGCGACGGCCAATCTGGACTCGATAAGCGCCAAGATCGATGGGGGTCAGGGAACCGTAGGAGCGCTGGTTAACGACAAGCAGCTCTATACCAACCTCGCACAGACGTCGAACTCCATGCGCGACACCATGGTCCAGGCGCAAGCAGGCGTCACTGACTTCCAGGAAAATATGGAAGCCCTGAAACACAACTTCTTCTTGCGCGGGTATTTCAAAAACCGGGGCTACGAAGATTCCGCCGAGCTGGCACGAAATGAAATCGAACGGCTGCCGCAAGGCACGCCGACAAAGGAGTTTACCTACGCGGCGCAGCAGCTTTTCGACAAGCAAGATTCGGCCAAGCTGAAGAACCAGAAATCTCTAAACCCTGGCGGCGAGTTCCTGGCCAATAACCAGTTCGGGTTTGCGGTGATCGTGGTATCCGCTGGCATGGAAGGCGATACCCAGAAGGACTTGGTGCTGACGGAAGCCCGGGCCATGGTTGTGCGCGAGTATCTGGTCGAGAACTTCGGATTTGGTGATAGTCAGCTTAAGACTCTGGGAATGGGCAAGCAGACGGATGCGAAATCGGACGCCGGCTGGGGTACGGTGCAGATTTTCATCTATCCCGCCGGCACCGAAATTCCGCCTAACAAGCAAGCGCAGGCGGCGGGTGTCTCATCTAAACCAACCTCAGACCAACCGGTTCAGACGTCGGCAGTCGCCACACCGAAACCATAGTGGTTGTTTCCCCGGCTGGCACGATTGCCAGCACAAATTGACAAGGGCGCTGAGGAGAAGCGCCCTTTCCCTCGGTTGGCCCGAAGGTGTATCAATTCAATTTGACTGAACTATCTTCGTTTCATTATCCAGCCGATCAATGTTCCTGCGGTGAAACCGACCGCAAACGTCGTCGCGATCGTTAGCGCAGGGTGTCGCTGCAGGCGCTGAGTTGTGTCGTTCAAGAATTCTTCGGCGGCATCGCCACCCTCTTTTGCGGCACGTCTCACTACTCCTACGCCATCCTCTATGGCATCGGCAACCGCACTGGTTGCACGAGAAGCCTGGTGAGCTGATTCGGCGATGTGTTCAGCCGTTCTGTCCAATACGCTTTGCGCCATGGTGTTCGAGCCTCCTTCGTTTGTTTATATCTGGTTATTGATTCCTTCTCACTGCGTTACACCCTTTCTTGTCTTCAGTTCAGCCCTTACGCCACTTCTTTTCTCTCAACTGCCGCCGGCACCTGCACCAGTTCCTCAAATAGAGAGCGATAGTGAATCATCGCCGTTCGCAGCTCTTCCGTAGTTGCTCCGTCTTTCCCAACCCGCAACGCAATCTCATGCGCCGACCGGTAGTTCTCCACTACTCGGGGGTGGTCGACAGAAATGTCAGCGGCACGCTGCTCGAAATCGGATACGGGATAGCCACGGGCCTTCATCAAAGAGGACACCAGGTCATCGGCTTCTGCGACTGCCCCTTTCGGAGAATCGACAAAACGAGACTGTACGGACCCCCACTGTTTCGAAAAGCGTTCCTGTTCCATCGGATCAAGATCGCGAATGGTGAGTTTTGCAACCCGCTTCTCGCGATCCTCTAACTTCGCTTCTGCTTTTCGTCCTGCCCCATGCTCCCGCACCGCCCGATCGTACTCGGGCCCAAATTTTTTCCGCAGGTCTGCGCTCGTACTCTTGCTCCTGCGTTTTCGCACGTACAGCAAAGCAAGCACTGCGATGATCAGAATCACCACGGCGGCAATCACAATCAGCTTCGGATCCAGCATATTCAGATTCATTGAAACCTCCCTGCATCAAGAATGTCCACAAAACCAATTTCGTTCACGAAGTTCCCTCGACCGTCAGAACCTGGTGAGCCGTCAGTATCGAACTTTAGGCGTCGGAAAGCTGTTCAGAATTGATCGTTTCTTAAATCAGTGCGCGGCGTACAGCCGAGACCGCCGGGGGGCGGGCTAAACTTTCTTGAGCCACGGTTGGTGGAGTCTCACACGACCGTCATCGTCCCATTTGACGACCGCGTCATCTTCGTTCGCTTGCTCAACTGTGCCGAATACTCCAGTCGGCGTTCCGAAGTCGCCCAAACTCTCAACGCGATCTCCGGGACTCAGTTCTTGATCGGTGGCAGGGGGCTCTGCGAGCGGTGGCTTCCTGGCACGGTCAGAGTCAGGGGTCGCCCCGGGGTGTGACAGTGGCGGTTGGGGAGCTTTATGCAGTTTGGGCATCGGATTATTAGTGATATGCGTCATATTTTGTTTCTTTCCAGGAAGCCAGAACAGCGCCCTTCGCTGCAACGGTTTATCTCCTCGATAGCTCCAGCATAGGCTAGGGAAGAATGGCTCGGCTGGTCTGGACTGCACAGTTTTGACAATTAATTTGGCTTGATCCGCGAACGTGCGGCTCGATTCCAGCGGGATCGGCAGTCTACACGCAACAAACATGGCTGCGCCGGCGGCAATCCCGCATCCATACGTACAAACCAAACGCCAAAAGTGGTCTAAAGTGACCAGACATCCGTCTTCGCCAGTTCTATTATGTAGCGTAGTGAAGAAGTAAGACGACCGTTACAAAGGCCAGTCCAGCTTCCTCCTGGAAGTTGAAGTGTTCTCTTCTTAGGTCGAGGAAAGCCGTGCACCCCATGGGCCCAAGTTCGATCCTGCAGGAAGTTGAGCAACTCTACAACGTGAGTGACCGTCTTGACTCGCTGGCGGCGCAACACCCCCTCGTCTCAGAAGCCCTCATCACCATCTCGGGAAGCGTTCGTAACACGGCAACCCTGTTGGAGGTGCTGGTCGCGACCAAAATGGCGAAGCTCTCTGGATTAGATCCAGCTGAGGCCTGATTTGCGCATCGCTGTCTTGGAGCTTTGTTCTTGGATTGCGGCGCCGATCCTAGTCGTGAAGAACGACATTTAGAAGTGAACTATGAACTTGCAGGTCGCTGCCGCCATAGTCAACGAAGCCTAACTTTCTGAACCTATTCATGAAAAAACTGACCCGCGACCGGGTTGTTCCTATCATCTCGGCGAGGGTCTCCTGACTGATCTTGGCGATTACGGTCTCGGGCGTGCCTTCTTTGCCGAAGTGAGCCAGCAACAGCAGAATCCGAGCTAGTCTTTTTTCGCTGGAATTGAAGAGTTGGTCAACCAGATCTTCTTCATAACGAATGTTACGTGCCAGCAGATACGTTACAAAAAGATCGGAGAACGCATGTTCCCGGTGCAGCGCCAGCATCATTGCCTTCTTGTCAATGCACAGAAGTTCGCAGTCCGTCATTGCGGTTGCGGACCCCATGCGTAAGGGCTGACCAGCCAGGCCACCTTCTCCGAAAAACTCTCCCTCGCTCAATATGCCCAGGGTCGCTTCCTTGCCAATCTTGGATACAACCGTGAGTCGAACCTTGCCTTCCTGGATGTAGAAGACTGAGTCAGCCGCGTCCCCTTGTGTAAAGATTGTTTGCTTCCTGGAAAAGGGCACAACCTTCCTACCCTCGCCGATGGTGGCAAGGAATTCCTTGGGATCGAAGGCGCGATTTCTCCTCGCCGGCGCACTTGCTGCCATCAATGATTTCTCCTTCGAGTTACACTACAAACTTATTGTCGCAAAATCGTAATCACGAAAGATGTTCACTTTTGCTCACTTTTGCCAGGAATTTGCTAAGAAACCCTGGCGGGCCCGATGAACCTGCCGCTTGGCTAATGTATCGAAAGTGAGCATTATTGAACATTTCCCGGCTGTGGAAACGTTGCATTATCGGATCGTGAAAACCAAGGATCTCACCCTGAAGCAGATACAATCCGTGCCTTGTCCAACTTGTGGTGCAGCGATCGAGGAAGCTTGTGAACTGCATACGGGTGCCTTGCGCACCGAGCCACACCGAGATCGGAAACTTTCCGCCGCCGAGGCCGTGGAAACGAAGTCCGGCAAGCGATAACAGCGTGAGGCCAGGCGGCGCTCCTTTGCGCAGGCAGATGATCCCGCCCTAAACGCGTATTGCAGAAATTCCTTTTACTTGGGTTTCTGCTCGCCAGCAGCCTCTTCCTGCTGCTCTTCAGCCTTTTGCCAACCGGAACCGGGGTTGAATTCCGCCATATCTTTGGCGAGAAGATCGGTCTTCTTGCCGAGATCCTTCTCAAATACGGCTCCATTCTCGTTAACGATGAATGTCATCACGCCAGACGACCTGTATTCCGCCGGATAGGCCACGAAAGCGTAGCCCTCGGTCATCTTGCCGTTTGCGAGGTAACTCTTCGGACCGCCACTGGCATTCTTTCCCTGGCGCGTCAGGATGTGGTAGTAGTAGCCGCGGTAAGGAGTGGGAGCGCCCTCTAGGCTTTTGCTATAGCCCTTGGCGACGGCCGATGCCACCAGCGGTCCGATGGGGCTCTGGGGTTCGCCCGCAGCCGCTTTCCAATAAAGGCCATTGTGCTGCCCTTCATCGCTGAAGATTTTCTGGGCGTACTCTTTGTGCTCCGCTGAGTATTCCTTTTGCGCCGCCACCAACTCCTGGCAAACGCGAATGGCCGACATTTCATTCCGGCCAATTCGCCTGTACAAAATTTCTTTCTTGCCCGCCTCGGTGTCGAAATACCACGAACTGCCTTTGTGCACCAGCGGTATGGGCGTCGGCCAATTATGCGCGCCGATATACAAGATCGTGGTTCCATCCGGTTCTTTCACCAGACGGTGCATTTCCTGATATCTCTGTACGAAATTGGCGCGGCCGTTGGCGTCCTCAGTTTTGTCTCCCGACGAGACGATTTGCTTTCCCTCTGGTCCGAGAATGTCGAGCATCGCCTTTTCGTCGTTATTCTGCGCTGCCGTGACCAGTGCGTTGCTCGCCTCTTCCGCCGATGAAAACGTTTTCTGGCCCGGTTGCTGCGCCGTGGAACGGGTGGGAAAACACACCGTCAAAAGGATAGCGACCACGGCTAATTTCGGAAGATTGGCCCAATGAAATTTGTCGA
>JBEKWL010000019.1:0-31690 GCA_049513095.1 Terriglobales bacterium | reverse complement strand
ATGATTTATGAAATCATGGTGGGCGGCAAACCGCACCGGCTGGAGCTGGAAAAAGCCGCGGGCGGATGGGAGTGCCGCTTGGACGGCCAAGCGGTCCCTATCGACGCGTTAATCCCGCGCCGCGACGTTCTGTCCCTCCTGATCGACGGCCACGCTTACGAAATCAAACGCGAGCAGACTGCCACCGATCTTCACATGTGGGTGGGGAGTTCCCGCTTCGTCGTCGAGTTGCGCGATCCGCGCTCCCTGCGCTCGCGCCAACACGCTGCCGGAGATGAAAAGGGCCCGAGAAAAATTCTCGCTCCCATGCCCGGCCGAGTGGTGCGTCTGCTGGTCGCGGAAAATTCCGAGGTCGAAGCCGGGCAGGGCATCGTCGTAGTCGAAGCGATGAAAATGCAAAACGAAATCAAGTCGCCAAAAAAGGGAGTCGTGAAAAAAATATCGGCGACCGCAGGCGCAGCGGTGAACCCTGGCGACGTTTTAGCCATCGTGGAGTGAATCCGGGCTCGGGTGGAGACGGCGTCTCGCGAGCCTGCCCTGGGCGGAGCCGAAGAAGGGTCCAAGCCGAGCGTAGCTCGGCCTCGCCACGGGCGCCGCAAGCAGACAATTCCTCGGACCTTAACCCCAGCCAAAACCATCCCGCAGCCTCAGCACCTACGTCATCTCAAACCCGTCTCTCCCCGCGCGTACCATAGAAGGCAGCGACAGATAGAAGACAGCAACCGCGGGAGGTCTCTTCGTGAAGCTGCAGCGCATCATCAGTTTCGCAACCCTGGCAATCTCAATTCTTACGCTCGTCCTCGTATTAAAACGCCCCGCGCCGGTTGCGCCCGCGGTCGCGCCCGCTGCGGCTGCCGCCAATGCGCAGTCCTTCCAGGAGAAGGTGAACCAGCTCGCGCAGCCCAAGCGCCCGGAGAAGGCGAGAGCGAAGTCCGCATGAATTCGGGAGAATTGTCGGCTGCGCTCGCGCAAGCTGCCGGCCTGCTGCCCGCAACCACGGCTGCGCCCGCGAATACTTCCACCGGCGCTCCCTCCGCCCACCCTGCATCCGCCAGCCCTGCCATGGAGTTCCCCGGCGCGGTTCCCAATATCAAGGATTACCAGGTCTCCATGGATGGAGACATCGTTCGCGGTCAATTTCTCACCCAGATCGCCGGCAAGGACGTCTACCTGACCCTGGCCGGACATCTCGGCGCCAAAGATGGTTACGCCACCTTCGATGCCACCGAGGTCAAGGTCGGCGATCTCTCCGTGCCCGCATCGCTGGTCAACGAGGTCTTGCAGAAAAAACTCGCGGAACAGCGCGATCAGCTCAAGCTGCCCAATAATGTGAAAGACCTCAAAGTCGAAAACGGCGAACTGGTTTTCGTCGAGAAATAATCGATCCGAATCAAGATCGAACCACAGCGGAGACAGAGAACTTATTTGAAAATGACACGCGGCAGAAAATGCCCAAACTACGAAATCATCCGCCTGTAAAGTAAAATTTGCCCAGCGTGCTACACGATGGTTTCCTTCGCACAGAGTCTTCTAATTTCCATCTAATCTCTTTCTAACCGCATCCGTTTCAAATCAGCGGTATGACGAGTTTCCCGATCCCGCCCAACTATGCTGAGCACATCCTGGTGGCCAGCCCCAGTACCGTCGTGCGCCAACGCGTCCTCGAAAGTCTACGTTCCCCTGTCCGCCGCTTCGAGCAGGCCAGCGGAGGAGCCGAAGCTCTGGTCCAGTTGGAGAGCGGGAGTTGGCAGGTGCTCTTTCTCGATCGGCGCCTGCCCGACCTCGACGCCGAGGAACTGAGCCAGACCGTGCGGCAGCGATATCCCGGAATCGAAGTCGTGCTGCTCGATCCAGAGCTGGATTCAGAGTTCAATCCAAAGAGCGATGCCGAACCCGCGCCGCAAGAGAAAGCGGACCGGCTTCGGGAAATGTGGCCCGCCGCGTCCCAAGACAATGACAATGACAACGACAACCAGCACAAGGAAAACGACCAGGACGATGCCGAAGACGCGGTTGTGCCTGCCGCCCGCGCCGCCCAGTCGATTCTCGAAGCTCCCTTGCCCGGAATGATCGGCAACTCACGCGTCATGCAGCCCGTGTATCGTCTGGCGCGCCTGCTGGCGCCGCGCAACACCACCGTGCTGCTCACGGGCCCGACCGGTTGCGGCAAGGAAGTCGTCGCCCGCGCCATTCACCAGTTGAGCCCGCGCGCCGGGCGCGCCTTCGCGGTCGTCAATTGTGCCGCTATTCCCGAAACCCTGCTCGAAGCCGAACTCTTCGGATACGCCCGCGGCGCTTTCACCGGAGCCATGCAATCCTACGCGGGAAGAATCCAGGCGGCGCAGGGAGGCACGCTTTTCCTCGACGAAATCGGCGAAATGCCGTTGAGCCTCCAGCCCAAGCTGTTGCGTTTTCTGGAGCAGAAAGAACTGCAGCGCCTGGGCAGCGCCGAAGTCGTGCGCGTCGATGCCCGCGTCGTCTCCGCCACCAATGCGCACCTGCTGACCCTCGTCCGCGAGGGAAAGTTCCGCGAAGATTTGTACTACCGTGTCAGCGCCTTCCCTGTCGAAATTCCGCCGTTGCGCGACCGCTCCGAAGATATTGCGCAACTGGCCGCGCATTTTCTCGCAAAATATGCCTTGCGGCTGCCCGCGCCGCAATTGTCCACCCCTGCGCTGCAACTGCTGAAAACGCAGCCTTGGGCCGGGAACATTCGCGAATTGCAGAATGTGATCGAACGCGCGCTGATCCTCTCTGAAGACCAGGCGGTGATTCGCCCCGAGCACCTCTTGCTCGCTGACTCAAGCTTTCGCAACGCGCGCTAATTCAGATGATGGTTTGGGGAGGTGGTTGCGCCGTCTCCGGCCCGGAGACGCGGCAAGCCGCGTCTCTACGGGAAAGGATGCCGCTTTAGGGGATGGGCAGCGCGCCCGGGTTTTTCCGTAACCTGCTGGATCGAGCAATAGGTCGTCTTCATCCGCACTCCGCATGAGAGCGATCTAAGGCAATTTATGCCGGGCTGGCATTGTTCTTGCAGAATGATCTTCATGTCTACCACTTTTCCAGCACCACGTGATCCGGCGCGCGAGCCCGAGCATCCGCTGGCCCGCGCCTTTGCGTCGTTCACCGAGGCGGCGGGTTCGCTCGAGCGTACCTACGGACAACTGCAGGGGCAGGTGGCTCATCTTCGCCAGGAACTGGAAGTCACGAACCGCGACCTCGCGACCAGTCTTGAAGAGAACCACCGCATCCGCGAACGCCTGCGCGGCATTCTCGAAGGTTTGCCGTGCGGCGTTCTGGTGATCGAAGCCGGAGCCCGGATTTCGACTCTCAATCCCGAGGCAGCCCGCCTGCTTGGCGCGAGCTTCGAATCGGCCGAGGCGCTGCCCGCCGCACTTTCCGCGGCACTCGATCGGGCCCGCCAGACCGGCGAAGAGTCCGAATTGCCGCTCTTTTTGCCGCCTTCTGATTTGGATCCGTCTTCTTTAGAGCAGTCCTCTTCGAATCAGTCTTTTTCGAGCCAGTCTTGTTCGAGCCAGGCCACTGCCGTCTGGGTCGCCATCCGCCACGCCTGGCTGGAGCAAAGTCCGGCCCACGCCACTTCGGTGTTTATCCTGCGCGATGTCAGCGAGGCGAAGAAGCTGGAACACGATCGCGAGCATCTTCGCAGGCAGCAGGCCCTGGTCGAAATGTCGGGGCTGCTGGCGCACGAAATTCGCAATCCCCTGGGCAGCCTCGAACTGTTCGCCGGACTCTTAGCCGAGGCTAATCTCGAAGGCGAAAGCCGCCGCTGGATCGAGCACGTCCAAGCCGGTCTGCGCACGCTTTCCGCCACCGTCAACAACGTGCTTCACCTGCACAACACGCCCCAGCCCGAGCTCGCCCCCACCGATGCGGGCCAGCTCCTCGATTGGGCCTACGATTTTCTCCTGCCGCTGGCGAAGCAGGTGCGCGTCGAAATGCAGATCGTCAACGGCCTGAATGGCGTCGCCATTCCGGCCGACCGGCACCGCCTCGAGCAGGTCCTGCTCAACCTGGCGCTCAACGCGTTGCGCTTCATGCCCGGCGGCGGATGGCTCTCGATCCGCGGCACGGAATGCGCCCCGCGCGAGGACATGGAGGGCGGCGGCGTGGAAATCGAGGTGCGCGACACCGGGCCGGGCATCGCCGAGGACGACCTGCCGCGCATCTTCGATGCGGGATTCAGCACGCGGGCCGGCAGTTCCGGACTCGGACTCGCCGTTTGCCGGCGCATTCTCGAACAGCACGGCGGCTCGATCGCAGTCGAGAGCCGCCCCGGTTACGGCGCCAGGTTCCGCCTCCGCCTGCCCCGCAACGCAGCGCCGGGAACGCCGGGAGAGGCAAGTAGTGGGACGAGTGCTGGACATGGGCCCGAAGATCCGTCCCCGCATGCGCCCGGAAATTCTTCCGAGCATTCTTCCGACTCCGCGTCCGCCGCCGCGACTGGAGCCGGACTATGAAGCGTCTCCTCGTCGCCGACGACGATGCCGGCATGCGCGCCGCCCTCGAAGCCCGCTTCCGCCGCCGCGGATGGCTGGTCGATCTCGCCGTCAATGGCACGGAAGCGCTGCAGAAGTTTCGCGCCGGCTTGCATTCACTGGTCATCACTGACGTGCGCATGCCGGGCCGCGACGGCTTCGAACTGATGCGCGAAGTGCAATCTTCTTCGGCGCGCACGGCTGTCATCCTGCTGACCGCCTATGGTTGCGTGCCCGACGCCGTGGAAGCCATGCGCAATGGGGCCTGCGATTACCTGGTCAAGCCGGTCTGCTTCGAGAAACTCGAGCTCGCCGTCGAGCAGGTTTTGCGCCGCGCCGGGGAGTTGGGCAAGGACACCGAAACCCTCATCGGCCACTCCCCGGCGTGGGAACGGGCGCTCGATCGCGCGCGGCAGGCGGCCTCGACCGACGCCGACGTCCTGATCGAGGCCGAAAGCGGCACCGGCAAAGAGCTGATCGCCCGCCTCATTCACCGCCTCAGCCAGCGCAAATCGGGCCCGTTCGTGGCGTTGAACTGCACCGCGTTTCCCGAGACCCTGCTCGAAAGCGAATTGTTCGGCCACGCCCGCGGCGCCTTCACCGGAGCGGTGGGCGCGCGGCCCGGCAAGTTCGAGACGGCAAACGGCGGCACCTTGCTGCCCGATGAAGTCGGCGAGATGCCGCTCGCGCTGCAGCCGAAACTGTTGCGTGCCCTGCAGGAGCGCGAGTTCGACCGCCTGGGATCGAACCAGTCCGTGCACGTCGATATCCGGGTGATTGCGACCAGCAACCGTCCGCTCGAAGCGGCGGTCGCCGAAGGCCGCTTCCGCGCCGATCTTTTTTATCGCCTGAACGTGATTCCGCTGTCGCTCCCGCCGCTGCGCGACCGCGCGGGCGACATTGCGGAACTGGCCGAATATTTCGCCGGGCTCTATGCCGCGCCCGGGACCCATGCCCTCTTGGCCCGCGAACTCGTGGCGCGCCTCGAAGAGCACACCTGGCCGGGCAATGTGCGCGAGCTCGGGAACTTCGTAAGGCGCGCCGTAGCTTTGTCCCGCGGCGGCGAGATTGGCGTCGAAGCCTTCGATCACGGAAAAATTCTGTCCCCGCGCCCGCCTCGCTCCCCGGAATGGAAGCCGGGCCTCTCGCTCGGCGAAACGGAGCGCCAGCTTTTTGCCATGACCCTCGAATCCACCGGCGGCAACCGGGCGCAGGCGGCCGAGTTGCTGGGCGTAAGCCTACGCACGGTACGCAACAAGGTCCGCGAGTTCGGACTACCGCCGCGGGACAACTATCGCAACGGTATTCGGAACAACGATCTTCGGAATAACAAGGAGCAACCATGTCCATGATCGATACCCCGCTGATGCGTGGCCTGGAGCGTGCGCTCGACCTGAGCGCGTTCCGGCACCAGGTGATTGCCGCGAACCTCGCCAACGTCGATACCCCGGGATACCGCACCCGCGACGTGCGTGAGTTCGCGGGCGAAATCGAGCAGGCCATGGCCGGCGGCGAGGAACCGGCGCTCGCCGGGCAATCGTTGACCGGGCCGCCGTTCGCAACACCATCGTTCACCCCGGTCGCGCATGAAATCCGCGGACTGCTCGAGCGTCCCGACGGAAACAACGTCTCGGTGGAGCGCGAATCGCTGCTGCTCGCCCAGAACCAGTTGCGCTTTCAGGTGGCGGTGGCGTTCCTGAAAGCCGAGTTTCACCGGCTGTCCAGCGCCATCAATGGAGGGAGTACATCATGAACCTGTTCGGCATGCTGGAACTCAGTGGCTCGGCGCTCGGGGCGGAGCGGCAGCGCGCGGAGGTGGTGGCCAGCAACATGGCCAACGCCCAAACCACGCGCACCCCGGCCGGTGGCCCGTATCGCCGCCAGTTGGTGGTATTTCAAGCGCAACGCGTTCCCCGCTTCTCGCTCGCTCTCGCCGGCCTGCAGCGCGAACACTCTTCGGCCGTGCGCGTGGCGGCGGTGGTTCCGGATCAGCGGCCGCCGGTAATGCGCTTCGAGCCGGGACATCCCGATGCGAACGCCGAAGGCTATGTCGCCTACCTGCGCATCGTTTTCGATTGCAGCCTGGTTTCCGCCGAGCATCTCACCTTCCTCGAGTTCATCCAGCGCATCCCGGAAAACGCCTACCTCGCCTCCATCGATCTCGCCCCGGTCGGCGCCACGGCTGTGCTCCAACTCGATCTCACCATCGCTTTCCCCATCATCGACGTCATGCTCGGCGGAGAAGGCAAGAGCGGCGAAATTACCCGCGACATCACCGAGATCGAGGAACAGGTTCTCGAAGGCATCGTCCGCATCATGTGCCGCGAGCTGCAAACAGCCTGGCAGGCGATTGCGCTCGAATTCAAATTCGGCGCACGCCAGCAGCTCCTGCAAACCCAGCGCTTCATGCCTCCCGAAGAAAAAAATCTTTGCCTTAGTTTCGAAATCAAAATGTCGGAGACCCGCGGCACCCTAAACCTCGCCATCCCCGCCGTGGTTTCCAACGCCTTGCTCAGAAAAATCTCCGCCGACTTCAGCTATCAGCGACGCCGCGGTCCCATCGAAGGGCGCCTCCAGATTCAGAAAAAGCTGCTCAACTGTTTCTTCCCCGTCGAACTGTCCATGCCCGGTCTGCAAGTGCCTTTGGAGAACATCACCGGACTCGCTCCCGGCGACCTGCTCTCTTTTTCCCGGAACGCCTCCGCCCCAGCCGTCATGCTGGTCGATGGAGTTCCTCTATGCTCGGCTACCCCGGTGCGCGTCAACACCCGCCGCGCCGCCAGCGTCCTCTCTCTCGAAAGCCCGCTTCCACCCAAAGGTGAGCTATGACCAACGTTCCCGATGCACCCGCCAATAACCGGGCGCCCGCACTTCACGCCGAACTTCGCACCGAACTCCGCAATTGGTGCGAAGCCTGGAAAACCTGTCTCCAGAACGTGCTCTCCCAAGTTTCCGGACAACCCACCGCCTTCGAAATTTCTCCCCAGCCCGTGCCGCGCACCGATTCCGACCTCTGGTATACGGTCGTCGCCGGAGGTGCCGCTCGGGGCGAGATGACCTTGCGTCTTCCTGTCACCTCCGGCACCTGCCTCGCCCAGAAGTTCGTCGGCGAAACCGAGCCCGCCCCTGAAGGCATTACCCCCGACCACAAAGAAGCTCTTGAGGAACTCTTGCGCCAGATCGCCGGTCTCGCCGCGACCGCGCTCGCCGCGACCGCTGGCGGCGAAGTTCAGTTCCATCTCTCCCCCTCTGCCGCGCCCTCCTGGTCCTCCGACGCCATCATCTGCCTCCAAACCAGGAACGAAGCTGAAACCGATAAGTCCATTACCATCGAAATTCAGATCAGCCCCGCCCTCGCCGCCGCGCTCCAGCCGCGAGTGCAGCCCCCGGCTCCGGCGCAAACATCGGTGCCGTCTTCGACCGAGCCCCCTTCATCCTCCAGTTACCGCCGCCTCATGGATGTCGGCCTCGACGTCAAACTCCGCTTCGGAACCCGCCGCATGCTGCTGTGCGATGTGCTCGCCCTCAGTCCCGGAGTCGTCGTCGAACTCGATAACACTATCCATTCACCCGTGGATCTGCTGCTCGACGACGGACGCCTCATTGCCCACGGCGAAGTCGTCGTCGTCGACGGCAAATACGGATTGCGTGTCACCGACGTCGTCGATCCCGCACCGTCGCCCGGATCTCCCGGCTGATCTCCGATTTTCGTTTTAGAGCTTGCTAAAAAGGCCTTGGCTCTTGGCTCTTAGTTGTCATCTCGAGTCAAGCAAGCTAGGAGCTAAGAGCCGAATTGCGATGAATGCAATGATTTTCTTTTGCGGAGGATCGCCCCATGCCAAATTTTCTCAAGCCGCTAACCTGGTCCGCTAACTGGATCAAGCGTCACAAAGTCGAATCCTCAGAGCCCGCTTGCGCGCTCGCCTCCTGCACGCGTCCGCATTCGCTCTGGCACCGGCTCCGTCACCGCCCGAGGGGAACGTTCCTCCAGGGCGTCTTCTATTGCCAGCCCCAATGCCTGGAGACCGCTCTCATCGGCCAGCTCTCCCGCCTGCGCGTGACCGCTCCATCGCCGCAGCTCCCCAACCGCATTCCTCTCGGCCTCCTCATGGTCGCCCGCGGCAAGCTCACCCACCTCGAAGTTCGCGCCGCCCTCGAAGCCCAGCGCCGCGCCCGCTACGGAAAAATCGGTGAGTGGATCGAAAAACTCGGCTTTGCCACCGAGCAGGAAGTTACCACCGCCTTAGCGCTGCAATGGGGATGTCCCGTCGCCTCTTCCTTCGATCCCTCCAGCATCCAGTCTCCGGGCAGCATTCCGCTTCCCATCCTCGAAGCCTTTCAGATGCTGCCCCTCAACTACGCTGTCGCCACCAACACCCTCTACCTCGCCTTCGGAGAACGCGTCGACCACGCCGCTCTCTACGCTATCGAAAAAATTCTCGATTGCCGCACCCAGCCCTGCGTTGCCGGACGCAAAAGTATCGCCCGCCAACTCGACTTCATGCGCCAACTGCCCCGCCCCTGCGAAGTAGAATTCGGACCCATGAACGACCTCGCCGAAATGGCCCGCATCGCCTCCAGTTACACCGCCAGACTGAGTCCCGAACAAGTCCGCCTCAGCCGCGTCGGTCGTTTCATCTGGCTCCGCCTGAATGTCCGTCGCGATGTCCGTCCCAATTTTCGTTCCGACGTCCGTTCCAAAACACGCTCGAACGCCACCAACCTCGTTTTTCGCCTGCCCACCGATTCACCCAGCTCAATCCCATTCACCCGTGGCGAGCGAGGCTTGGCAGCGTCACAAATCAAGTAGGGACGCCCTCGGCCGTCCACACGGCGAAAGCTTTCTCGTGTGCTCCCCTGTGGTTAAGCTCTTAGCTTTTCTCCGCGCTCCCAATCGAATGCCGAACGACCAACGACAATTTGTCTCTACAGCGTCCGCTTAAACAACGGCACCGCCAACCCCAGCGTTACCACCGCAAAAATTCCCAGATAAATCATGTCCGGAACAATCGCCGCCAGCCCCGTTTCCTTCAGCAGCAGCGACTTGAATCCATGCACCGCATACGTAAACGGATCCACTTTCGCAATCGCCCGCAGCCACGCCGGAAAAGCTTGTATCGGATAGATCGATCCGCTGGGAAAAAACAGCAGAGTATTTAAAATCCCAAACATCGCCCGCGGTACCAGCGGGTCCTCGACGCGGACCATCATCAAGAACATCATCGAATTGAACGCCGCCGACGTCAGCACGATCATCAAAATCAGCCCCAGCATCGTCCCCAGATGGAAGATCGTCCCCACTCCCGCCAGCAGCGATCCGATCACCGTAGTCACTACCCCGGTCATCACCGCCTTGAGCGCCCCCGCCCCATTCAGCCCAAACACAAGCTCCGCCTTCGTGATCGGAGTCACCAAGTATCCCTCGTGCACCCCCCTCGCCTTATCGTCGATATACAACATCCCGCCGCCGATCATCACCGATACGTACATCGCCAGCGAGATCGATCCCGGCAGCAGGAACTTCATGTACTCGATATAGGGATACAGTTCCACTGTTTCCAGAGCCGTCTGCTGCAACAGCCGCGGCGACACGTCCGGCTGGTTCAACGCGTCGGTCACTTGATTCATCTCGTCTTCGAGGGTGGAACTCATGAAGTTGTCGCTGTTGTCCACAATCAGCGCAATCCGCGGATGATTCTTTTCGTACACCAGCTTCGAATACTGTGCCGGAATAATCACTGCGCCCTGAATCTTTCCGTTGCGCACGTCCTCCCGCGCCTGCACTTCGTTGTCATACGGGATCGTGACAAACGTCCGCATATTCGCCCGCACCGCGTCAAACGCTTCCTTGATCCGGATCGCCTGCGTTCCATGATCCTCATCCACGACCCCCATCCTCGCGTCGCGGATCTTTCCCCCAAACGCATTCCCCAGCACGATCAGCTGCACCAGCGGCATGATCATCGACACCATCATCAGCGTCGGGGACCGGAAAAACTTGCGCATCTCGCGCTCGATAATCGCCATCATCCGGTTCATGGCCGCAACCCCGGTCTCTCCGGCATCAGGAATCCATGCGCTTTCACCAGTTCATCGCGCAACTGCCGCCCCGTGTAATGGACAAACACATCGTCCAGCGTCGTGTTCTGCACCGTAAGGGTCTTCAGCGCCACCCCCACCACGACCGCCATCTCCACTAGATCCGTCGTCGTGCCGGACCCATTCGACGTGAGCACCCGGAACATCCCCGCGCTCTCGTTCTGCACCGATGTCACTCCCGGCAATGCCCGCAGCCGCTCTTCCCAATCGGCCGGCGGATGCTCGAAGTGCGCCTCAATCACGTTCGTTCCCGGCACGCTCGCTTTCAACGCCTCCGGAGTATCCAGCGCCACCAGTTTTCCGTGATCCACGATCGCAATCCGGTTGCACAGCCGGTCCGCTTCGTCCATGTAGTGCGTAGTAATCAGGATCGTCAGCTTGCGCTTCGCCTTGATGTTTGTCAGCATCTCCCACACCGCCACGCGCGACACCGGATCCAGCCCCGTGGTCGGCTCGTCCAGAAAAAAAATCTTCGGACTATGCACCAGTCCCCGCGCAATCTCCAACCGCCGCCGCATCCCGCCCGAGAGCGTCTTCGTCTGCGCTCCCCGCCACTTCGTCAGATCGACGGTCTCCAGCAGCTCCGCAATCGCCTCCTTACGTTGCTTCGTCGGGACGTCATACAGTTTCGCGTAAATACTCAGATTCTCTTCCACCGTCAAATCCAGATCGCTGGTCAGCGCCTGCGGAATCACTCCAATCGCCCGCCGCACCGCCTCCGGATCCGCCGCCACATCATGCCCCGACACCCGCGCCGCTCCCGTCGTGATCGGAATCAGCGTCGTCATCATCCGGATCAACGTCGATTTCCCCGCCCCATTCGGCCCCAGTAGCCCGAAAATTTCCCCCTCCTTCACCGCAAACGAAACGTCGTCTACCGCCGTGAACTCGCCATATCGTTTCATGATGTGTTCCACTTCAATAGCATTAGGAGCGTCCGGTGCAACGTCGCCACGCAGGCTCAGTTCCGACGCCGCAACACCCATGCCGTTCGTGGTGTTCCCGTTAGCCGTGTTCACGCCTTGACCCATGGTGTGTACCCTGGAACCTTGGAAGCTTGCACTATCCCCTCTTCAGCTGCTGCGGACTCACTAACACCTCCGCCGTCATCCCGGGCACATACGCCCCCTTCGGATTGTCCAGCCTCACCTTCAACTCAATCGTCCGTATATCCCGCTTTCGACGCCCCACATCCCGCTGCGTCGCGAAATCCGCTTCCGCCGCTTTATAAAAAACTTTTCCCGGAATCAGCGTCCCTCCCGGCAGCCGCACCCGCAGCGTGTCTCCCAGTCCAATGTGATCGGCGTCCGTCTCCGGAATCGACGCCAACACCCACGTGTCGCTGAAGTCCACCACCGTCACGATCGCCTGCCCCGCGTTCACCACTTCGCCTTCGCGCGCCGCCCGCACCAGAATCGTTCCCGTTACCGGCGAATAAATCTTCGTGTATCCCAATCGCACTTCCCCTTCTTTTAACTGTGCCACTGCGTTATCCACCTGCGCCCGCGTCGAAGCTACCGTACTCTGCGCCGCGGTCGCCTGATTCGTGCGCGCCATCGCCGAATTCAGATCCGCCTGCGCCGCGGTCACCTGGTCCTTCAGCGACTGCACGCTTGCCTGCTGTGCCTTCAGATTCATCTCCGCCTGCACCCGGTCCTGATCCGATGCCACCCCCGACTGCGCCAGTGCAATCGTTCGCCGGCTGTCGCTCTCCACCCGCGTCAAAGTCGCTTCCGCCTGCGCCAGCTGCGCTCGCGCCGATTGCAGCTTCGCCTGCGCATTCGACACGTCGCTGGACGTCGATCCCTTCGTCGACCTCCGCGTGTACTCGTTCGCGCTCACCTGCGACCGCAAACTGGCAATCGTAGCCGCCGCCGCACGCTCCTCCGCCTCCAACTCCGACGGATCCAGCAACGCGATCAGATCCCCCTGCTTCACCTGCGTTCCTTCCTCCACCAGCAGTTTCAGAATCCGTCCCTGAATCTGCGGACTCACCACGATCTGGTTAGCGTCCACCGTCCCCACCAAGACCAGGTCACCTCCCCCCGGCGTGGAGAAAAAATAGTACCCCGAAGCAATCGCCAGAATAACCCCCAACAAAATCAAAAACTTATTCCGAACACTCATTGAGAATCTCCTAACATCCTAGCTGTCTGGTCTCAGCAGTCAACAAAGCGCAACAAAACTGAGAGCTGCCAGATGAGAGCTAAGACACAAACAGCGCCGCCGAAATAAAATCCAGCACAAACGCCCGCCGCTCCCGAATCCGCTTCTCCGACAACGGCTCTACCTTCATCAGCGTCTTCATTAGCGGCGCCGCGCTGAAATAAAAAATAATTACTCCCACCACCGACGGAACAAAGTCCATCGCATTCACCGCCCGGAATTCCCCCGCCTCAATACCCTCCCGCAACGCCTCGGCCAGCCTCTCGAAGATCGGACGGAAATATTTCTTCGCAACCCGCTGCATCCGCGCGCTGCCTTTCGCGCCCGACCGCATCCATTCCCCTTGCACGACCCGTGGAAACCGCGGATTCGCCGCGATGTAATCGAAGTACGCCCCCAGATATTCCAGCATCTTCTGCCGCGGAGGCAGTTCGCTTTCGAGCACCGGCATCACGCGCGCCCGCATCCCGCTGAACACGTGATCCAGCACCGCTTCGTACAGTGCATCCTTGTCCTTGAAGTAGTAATAAAGCAGCGCATTGTTGACGTGCGCCGCCCGCGCGATCGCGTCCGTCCGAGCGCCCGCAATCCCATGCTCGGCAAATTCCGCCACCGCCGCCTTCAAGATCGCAGCCCGGCTCTCCTCCGGCTGCCCCCGAGTCCCCAAACGGTGAGTGAGCGGCCCGGCGCCACCACGGCCCGTGGAACGACGTGACCGAACCGGATGACGCGCAGCCGCAGATGCTTTCATATAATTAACCAGTTAGTTAGATTCTACCCCATCGAATTTACTCCGGCAACAAGTGTGGGGGCGGGCGACTCGCCCGCCCAGCCGAGCAAAGCTCGGTCCCCGTCCTTAAGGAAAGAACTGGACGCAGAAGAAGCAGCAGGCAAAGAGGAAGCAAAATGAAGAAAAGAACGACGACAACGAAGAAGACGACAGATCACAAGCCAAGGAAGCTCAAGCAAAGCAAGCCAAACCCGGCGACTCCATGGACTCCGTAAACCTCAAAGCCGACGCCGCAACCGCTACCGCGATCCGCCCGCGATCGAAGGCACCAGCAGCACCTCATCGCCGTCCTGGAACGAATACGAAACGCCCCCCAGGAAGCGAATATCTTCTTCATTCACATAAATATTCAGGAACCGCCGCGTCTCCCCCGCTTCATCCCGCAAATGGGGCTTCAAGTCGGGGAACTGCTGGTCGAGCTCCGAGAACAGCTCACTGAGATTAGCGGCGGAGCAGACAACGCGCTGCGTCCCCGCCGTAAGGCGGCGCAGAGCCGTAGGAATTTGAACCGTGATGCTCATAGAAAAAACCTCTCGGGCCAAAAGCCCGAATGAAAATGCGCTGGTCGTTGGTCGTCACTCGTTAGCAAGCCCGCTTCACGCGAAGCGGGCGCGAGCGGTTGCGAACAGCGAACGACTAACGACCAACGACTGGTGTCTAACGACCAGCAACCACAGCCGCCGACGCCGTCTCTTTGAACGCCGCGGGCAAATTCGCCGCCTTCGTCGCCAAGTAAGCTTCGAACTCGATCAGCTTCGGAGGGATCGGCGTTTCCTCCTCGTACGCGTTCGCCAGCACGTCAGTGGTTTTGAGCCCGTTGCCCGTGATGCAGAGTACGGTGGTTTCATCCGGGAGGATTCGATCCTGATGAATCAGCTTGCGCGCTGTGCCCACCGTCACGCCGCCCGCGGTCTCGGTGAAGATGCCCTCGCTCTCCGCCAGCAACTGGATGGCACTGACAACTTCCGGATCGGAAATGTCTTCCGACCATCCACCGCTTTGGGTGATGGCCTTCAACGCGTAATGTCCATCAGCCGGGTTGCCGATCGCCAGCGACCGCGCAATCGTCTTCGGACGCTGCGGTTCGATCTCGTTGCTATACTGCTTGATCGCCGTGGAAATCGGCGAGCACCCAGTCGCTTGCGCGCCAAAAAACTTCACCGGTTTCTGATCGACCAGTTTCAGGAGAATCAGTTCATCAAACGCTTTCTTGATTTTGGTGATCAGCGAACCACCCGCCATCGGCACGACGATGTTGTCGGGCAATTGCCAACCCAGTTGCTCGGCGATTTCATAGCCCACCGTCTTCGAGCCTTCGGCGTAATACGGACGAAGATTGACGTTGACGAATCCCCAGCGATGTTCTTCGGCGATCTGCGAGCACAGACGGTTTACATGATCGTAGCTGCCATTGATGCGCACCAGTTCCGCGCCATACACCTGCGTGCCCAGGATCTTCGCCGCTTCCAGATCCGAAGGAATAAAAATCCAAGCTTTCAATCCTTCGCGAGCCGCCTGCGCCGCAAGAGAATTCGCCAGATTGCCGGTCGACGAGCAAGCTACGGTATCGAACCCGAAGCTGCGCGCATTCGCCAGCGCGACTGCAACCACGCGGTCTTTAAAGCTCAATGTGGGCAGGCACACCGCATCATTCTTGACGAAGAGCCGCCGCGATCCGATCTCTTCGCCGAGCCGCGGCGCGCCCACCAGCGGCGTGTATCCCACCGGCAGCGACGGCTGAAATGCCGCCGGCAACGGCAGCAGTTCGCGATAGCGCCACATGTTCGGCGCGCGCGAGGCGATCAGTTCGCGCGAAAGGCGCGAGCGGAGCGAATCGTAATCGTAGGTAATTTCGAGTGGCGAGAAACAGCCTTCGCAGATGCTGCGCGGCTGGTTGCCCCAGGTCTTGCCACATTCGCGGCAGCGGAGCTGGTAGGTGCTCGTCTCCATTTTGCAACTTCTTTCCGTGACTGCGGGACGAGCCGGGAAAAAATTCCCCAGTTACGACAAAACCCCTTTTCCGGATTGGAAAAGAGGCTCGGGAGACGCGAACAGCAAATCGCTTCCACCCCGAATCTCATGGTCCCCGTTACCGGGCGAGAGTTGGCACCTGACAGTCAGGATATATGATCCGGATCCGGTTGCCGTGGCGTCCTAGGGCTCGTCCCTCAGCCACTCTGCATGAAATTCCCATTTGCTCAATGAAGAGCAAACTTGGGATCAGATACTACAACCGACCGAGCGGTCTGTCAAGCGGGTTTTCCACCGCCGAGACGCAGAGAGCGCCGAGCAAGTCTCACGGGCTTGTCATTACTCATATTGTCATTACTCACTATTTAAGCATCGTCAGGCCCGAGCGAGCGACGGATCCCCAGTGCTCCCTGTGGTTAGGCTTTTGGTTTTCCTCGGCGTCTCGGCGTCTCGGCGGTGAATCGCCCTTCAGCGGCTGTACTGATTCCGCTTCTTGTCCTCGTGCCGCTCGATCCCGAAGCGGATCAGGCGGTCAATCAATTCGGGATACGATACGCCCGATGCCGCCCACATCTTCGGATACATGCTGATCGCGGTGAAGCCAGGCATGGTGTTGATCTCGTTCACGAAAATCCTGCGCGATTTGGGCTCCATCAAAAAATCGACGCGCGCCAGGCCCGTGCAATCGACTGCTTGAAACGCCGCGATCGCGAGCCTCTGCACCGTTTTCATTTCCGCAGTCGTGAGCTTCGCGGGGATCACCGCTTCGGAGCCTTCGACCAGATACTTTGCGTCGTAGTCATAGAATTCCTTACAAGGAACGATTTCTCCCGCAACCGACGCTTTGGGATCGTCGTTGCCGAGCACCGCGCACTCGATCTCACGCGCCTTATTCTTTTTTCCGCCGACACCTTCCTCAATCACGATCTTGCGGTCGAACTTCGCGGCTTCCGCGATGGCCGGACCGAGTTCCTTGTGAACGTGCACCTTCGAGATTCCTACCGACGACCCCAGGTTCGCCGGCTTCACGAACACGGGATACTTCAGCTTGTTCTCCACCAGCTTCTGCACTTTTTTGGGCGCGAGCTCGAATTGGTTGCGCAACACGGTCACGTGCTTCACGATGGGCAATCCCGCCGCGCGGAACAAAGACTTCATGATGTCTTTATCCATGCCCGCGGAAGAGCCGAGCACACCGGCACCGACGTACGCAATGTCGGCCAGTTCGAGCAAACCCTGAATCGTTCCATCTTCCCCGAAGGTTCCGTGCAGCACGGGGAAGATGATGTCAACGTTAATCGCGCGGTCGGAGGCACGACGGAGCGTCGCAGCATCGGTCTGAAACAGCGCGATCCCAGCTTCGCGCCGCGCCGGTTCCGGAGGAACCACCACCGACTCGCCCGTGGCCAGCACCGCCGCCCCCGGAGTCGCTTCCGGGTCGCCCGCCCGCAAGTGCTTCTCCGGCGTGGGGAGGACATTGGCCTGCTTTTCGCCCCTCAACAGTCTCTCGGCATGTTCTGCCGTGAGCCAGCGGCCGTCTTTCGTAATGCCGATGGGAACCACTTCGTATTTCGTCTTATCGATTGCATTCAGAATGGACGCCGCTGACAGCAACGACACTTCATGCTCGCCGCTGCGTCCGCCAAAGAGGATGCCAACCCGAAGCTTTGCCATACCATTTCAGTCTGGCGCTCAGAGGGTTTCCCGTCAATCCCAGCTTTGGTTCTGTCTTGCGAGGACAGAGATGTCCTCGTCTTGTCCCCAGTAGAAAGGAAGGTTCCCAGTACTCAGTTCCCAGTACTCAGAAAAACAACTGAATACTGAGTACTGGCAACTAGTCCTTCACCAGCCAGTCCATCGCCTCTTCCCGTGTTTTGAAGGTCACAATCTCGCGTTGGGAAAAATTCTCGAAGTTTTCCATGAACGCGTGTGGGACGCTCTCCGCGCCGACCCACGCCGTCTTCTTCACAAATGGCCGGTCGAGCGTCAGCACTTCCTTAAGCTTGGTAGCAACCGCGTGATCCACCGTCGAGCCGGTGTAGTCGGCGAGCGTGACCAGCGACTCGCGCGCGTGCTGAGCCACCATGATCCGCACATGCTCAAGCAGAAGTTGCATCTCATGTGCACTGGCGTGCGAAAAGTCCAGCAGCAGAATTTGCTTGCCCTGGTGCTCGATGAAATGGATACGATCATCCATTGCGGACCCCGAATGGTCTTCCCTGGAAATCTACCCTAACAGCGACTCCACGATACTGTAAGCCTCACTCAGCGCCGAGTCCAGTGCCGCCGCATCCTTTCCGCCCGCTTCGGCCAGGTCCGGACGCCCTCCGCCTTTGCCGCCGACTTTCTGCGCCACCGGGCCGATGACCTTTCCCGCCTGAATGCGACTGGTGAGATCTTTGGTTACGCCGACGATCAGCGAGACATTGCCTTTCGAGGCCGAGCCCAGCACAACTACGGCGGAGCCGAGCTTGTCGCGAAGCTGATCGACCAGCGCACGCATCTGCGCACGTTCCAGGTTGTCCACACGGTGTGTCAGCACCTTGACGCCGCGAACTTCTTTGACTTTTTCGCTGATGTTGGCCGTGCTCGACGATGCCGACTTCATCCGCGCCTGATCGAGTTCGCGCGCCAGGCGCTTGATTTCGGCGTCTTTCTTTTCGAGTTCCTGTTTCAAGGCCGCGGCCGGAGAGGCCGTATCCGAGTGCGTGGTCAGCGCGGCAACGACGCCTTCCAGTTCATGATCTTTGCGGAAGTGGCGCAGCGAGCCTTCGCCGGTCACGGCCTCGATGCGCCGCCCGCCCGACGACACGCTTCCCTCTTTCAAAATCTTGATCAGGCCAATCTCGCCCGTGGCGCCGGTGTGCGTGCCGCCGCAGAGTTCGGTCGAGAAATCGCCGATCTTTATCACGCGGACGCGGTCGCCGTATTTCTCGCCGAAGAGCGCCATCGCGTGATACTCGTTGACGGCCACGTCAATCGGAACATTTTCGACAATCTCCACTTTTTCGTTGCGCAGAACTTCTTTGTTGATGATGTCTTCAATGTCTTGCAACTCTTCGTCTTCTACGCCGGTGAAATGCGAGAAATCGAAGCGCAGATGATTCGGCGCCACGAGCGACCCCGCCTGCTTCACATGCTTACCCAGCACCTCTCTTAGACCAGCGTGCAGCAGATGCGTGGCCGTGTGATTGCGCATGGTGGCCTCGCGAATCGCAATGTCGACTACGGCATCCACTTTGTCGCCCACCCGAATTGCCTGCTTGGCAACAACCTGATGCGCACGCACGCCCTGCACGGGGTAGTAGCAGCCGGTCACTTCGGCGAGGATTGTGTTGTGATCGTCGGAGTACAGCCATCCGCGATCGCCGACTTGGCCGCCGGACTCGGCGTAGAAGGGCGTGTGGTCGAGGATGATTTCGTCGGACTCTCCGGGCTTGAGTTCCTGCGCGCCTTGATTGCCCTTGATGATGGCCAGCACTTCGCAATTGTTAGAGCGCGTTTGGCGATAGCCTTCGAAGTCGGATTTCGGGAGCTGCTGATAAAGTGGGCTCGCACTCTGTTTTGCGGCGGCCTTCCAGGAGGCTTTCGTGCGCTCGCGTTGCTCCAGAAGGGCCTGTTCAAATCCAGGCTCGTCAAAGTCGACACCCCGGTCACGAGTCGCGTCTTTAATGAAGTCGAGCGGCAACCCAAAAGTGTCATACAGTTTGAAGGCATCCCTTCCCGTAAGCCATGCCCGTGGGGTTGGTAAATCTGGAGTAGCCGCAGAATGCTGTTTCTGACGTGCGAAGCTTTCGTCGACCTGTTCTTCAAGTCTCTTCAAGCCCTCGCCGAGAGTGTGCTCAAAGCGGATCTCCTCGGCGAGTACCGCCTTTGACACTCTCTCGCAATCTTCCACCAGTTCAGGGTAGGCGTCCTGCATCAGGTCACGAACCTTGAAGACCATTTCGTAAAGAAATGGTTTGGTCTGGCCCGCCAACCGCCCGTGTGTAATGGCCCTGCGTATGATCTTGCGAAGAACGTAACCGCGTCCTTCATTAGACGGCAGGACCCCATCCGAGATCAGAAAGGTAGCCGCACGAGAATGGTCGGCGATTACCTGCATCGAAGCCTCGGAACCCGTCATTACATGCGACCCTCCCTTCGGCAATCCGACGGTTAACTCTGCTGCCCGGACCTTCAGGGGATAAAACAAGTCGGTGTCATAGTTTGAAATCTTTCCTTGGATCACTGCAGCGAGGCGCTCCAACCCAGCGCCCGTGTCAATCGACGGTTTGGGCAACGGATTCAGATTTCCCCTAGCATCGCGGTCAAACTGCATGAAAACGAGATTCCAAATTTCAACGTACCGTCCGCAGTCACATCCGAACTTGCATTCGCCAAGAATGCAATCGGGTTTCTTTTTGTCGCTAGCGGCCACACCCATATCGTAGTGAATCTCGCTGCAGGGGCCGCAGGGGCCGGTGTCGCCCATCTGCCAGAAGTTCTCCTTCAGACCCCTCTTTCCAGAAAAAGGGATGACCCGGTCCGCGGGAACTCCAACCCTCCCCCATGACTGCTGCGCCAAGAAATCCATCCCTATTTCGATGTTAGGCTCCACTCGAGCCCCGCCGAAAATTGTGATGTACAGCCTGTCCACGGGAAGGTTGAACCATTCGGAGGAAGTCAGCAGCTCCCATGCGAAGCTAATTGCTTCTTCTTTGTAGTAGTCGCCAAACGAGAAATTGCCCAGCATCTCAAAAAACGTGTGATGACGATTGGTGAAGCCTACATTTTCAAGATCGTTGTGCTTGCCTCCGGCGCGCACGCATTTCTGCGAGGTCGTTGCTCGCGCGTAGTCGCGCTTTTCTAGGCCGAGGAAAACGTCCTTGAACTGGTTCATACCGGCGTTGGTGAAGAGCAGCGTCGGGTCGTTGGCTGGGACTAGCGACGAGGAGTGCACCTCGCGGTGTTGCTTCTGAATGAAGAAGTCCAGGAACTTGCGGCGAATTTGGGAGCCTGTGAGCATGGAAACTTAATTCTAAATGAAAGACAAATCTTCACCACAGGGGGCACAGGGGAACACAGGGGTTCAATACGAAGTCAGCCGGCGAGCGGAAAGCAAGAATTGTCGACGTCGAAGACCTACTGCGCAAACAGCTCGCAGCCGGTACTTCGACGCCGTCGTGAGAAGCAGACTTACTTCACCGTGTCTGCGGTTTTCTCGGCGCCCTTCTTCACGCCTTTCCCGGTATCCTTAGCAGCGGTTTTGGTGGCATCGCCAGTTTTGGCGGCGCCTTTTTCAGTGGCTTTGCCGGTGTCTTTGGCAGCGGTTCCAGTGGCTTTGCCAGTCTTCACGGCTGCCGTCTTGGTGGCGTGTCCCGTCGTTACTGCGGCTTTCTTGGTTGCTTTGCCGGTATCGTCGGCTGCGTTCTTCACGTCGGTTCCGGCCTGGCCGTAGGAAAACGCAGTCAGAGCCAGCAGGGCGGCTGCGATCATTAAAGAAAACTGCAGAGAGAACTTCGTTTTCATCTTTCCTCCAAAGGAATTAAAAGAGTTCTAGTTGCAGAGTTGTATCAGAGTATGAGGATGGGCGCAACTAGGGCGAGAAGAACCAGGCTTCAAAGTTTCAGGGTTTCAAGGTTTCAGGCAAACCGGCAATAGCGGTGCAATCCGAACCGTGACAATCTTTGAAACTCTGAAACCTTGAAAACTTTGAAACCTTACTTACCCTTCGGAAGTCTCGGTCTCGAGTTCGGTGAGAGTTTCTTCGTCCACGTCCCATTTTTTCAGGATCGTGAAGATGGTTTTTGATCCGAATCCGGCGCGCATCAACTGGCGGAAGATGCGGGACGCTTGTTTTTGATCTTTATCCTTGGGCTTCTGCAGGCGTTTGCGGCGAAGATAGTCGCGCGCGAGACTTTCCTCTTTCACGTCGTCATAGACGGAAGCAACCGCTTTCTCGATAACGTCGCCGTGCACTCCCTTCGCCTTCAGGTCGTTGACGACGCGCATGCGCCCGAATTTGTCATTGTCGCGGCGGTACGACGAAAAGGCCGCAGCGTACTTGGAGTCGTTCAGATAGCCCTGGTCCTTCAAGCGAACGACGATCAGTTCCACTAGGGTCTTGCCGAATTCCGTATCGGCTTCCACACGGTTCCGCAGCAGGCGCTTCAGTTCCGCGACCGAGCGCATGCGGCGCGCTAGCGCACCTACAGCGTATTCGTAAAGCTCCGCTTCGGTGAAGAGTTTTCTGGGACGGCCAAACGCCATGCCTACACGATAGCGCGAGACGGGGCATGATGGTTAGCGCTCACGGGCTTGGCTTGACGGAGGACGAATTCTTTCAAGTCCTGCGGCCGGATTATTTTGGCGGCGGCGCGGAACTCGGCAAATTGCCAGGGAACACCGGTGCGCTGGTCGCGGGCGGTACGCTCGTCGCCGGCGCGCTCGCCCCTATGGGCGCGACCAGCGCCGCTTTTGCCGAGTCTGGCAGCTTGTCGGCGTTGGCCAGCAGGAGCGCGATTTGCCACATCTGCGTTTCAGAAAGCGATTTGCTGAAGCCGGGCATGCCGGTCATGCGAATGCCGTTGAAGATCTTCCAGTAGCTATCGCCCGGCTCATCGTCGGTCACGCCTTTTCCCTCGAACAGCAGCGGCGGCCGCGGATACATTCCCTTGGCAATCGCCGTCTTCGGCGATAGCGGCAAGCCGTGGCAAACGGCGCAATGCTGCTTGTAAAGCTCGGCGCCGGCCAAGTAGTTGGCCTCGGTCGCCTGGATCGGGACATTCTTGGGCATGTCTTTCGCGATGCGCGCATTCAAAGTCTTGTGCGCGAAGAAATTTTCGAAGGGCACGTCGGAGTCGGTGGTGGCAACGGGAGCACTGCCGCTGGTGAAATACAGATAAACCCCGGCGGGCACGAGGATGAGACCGAGCAGCAATCCGGCGATGAATTTCACGGTTAGTCCTGTTTTTACGAAGTGTTTACAAATTTAACTTTACCATCCGCATCCAAATTATCTTGATCGGCATACAATTTCGGATACCCGGCGGCGAGATCGCCAAGTCCTCCGGGACGGGAACAACCATGCGAATTGTTAGCGCGGCGAGCGCGTTTCCCCAGCATTACTACTCCCAGGAGATGCTGCTGGCTGCGCTGCAGGAATACTGGGGCGATCAGATCGAAAACCCGCACGTGCTGCGGCGTTTGCATCGTCACGTGGGCGTCGACGGACGATTCCTCTCGCTTCCCAAGGAAGAATATCTGCAAATGAAAACCTGGGGCGAGGCCAACCATCACTGGATTCGCACGGCCAAGGAGTTGGGTGAGAAAGCGGTGGCCAGCGCGCTGGCGGACGCGGGTTTGCACGGCCGAAATCTGGGCGCGTTCTTTTTTGTTTCGGTGACCGGCATTTGCAGTCCGTCGATTGACGCGCTGCTGATCAACCGGATGGGATTGTGCAAGAATGTTCGCCGCGTTCCGATTTTCGGGCTGGGCTGTGTGGCGGGCGCCGCGGCCATTTCGCGCGCGGCCGATTATGTGCGCGCTTATCCGGATCAGGTCGCGGTGGTGCTGTCGGTCGAGCTCTGCTCGCTCACGCTGCAGCGCGAGGATATCTCGATGGCCAACCTGATTTCGTCCGGGTTGTTCGGCGACGGCGCAGCCGCGGTGATCGTGGCCGGCGCGGATTGCGGACTTTCCGGCCCCAGCATCCTGGCAACCCGCTCCGTGTTCTATCCCGACACCGAAGAGATGATGGGCTGGGACGTATCGGAAAAGGGCTTTCGCATTGTTCTCTCTCGCGAAATTCCGAACCTGGTTCGAAAAAACCTGGCGCACGATCTCGACGACTTTCTTGCCGAGCGCGGATTGACTCGCGCTGACATTGGCAGCTGGGTGCTGCATACCGGCGGCCCGAAGATTCTGGAAGCAACCGCCGAGGCGCTCGGCTTGAAGAATGGTGAACTCGATGTTTCCTGGCAATGCTTGCGGCGGACTGGCAATCTGTCGTCGGCTTCCGTGCTGGTGGTGCTCGAAGAAGTCATGAAGAATCGCCGCCCCGAACCCGGCACGCTCGGCTTGCTGGCCGCCATGGGTCCGGGCTTCTGCTCGGAATTCGTTTTGCTGGAATGGTAGGAGGGTGGTTGGCGGAAAATTGAAAGTAAGTATCGTCGATAAGAAATTCATGGTGAGCCGTTTCCTGAATCCGTGGGATGTATTCGTAGTCGGCGGCGGACCTGCCGGTCTGGCGACGGCCATCGCGGCGCGCCGTCACGGTTTGAGCGTGGTGCTGGCGGATGGCGCAGTTCCGCCGATCGACAAGCCCTGCGGCGAGGGACTGATGCCGGACGGAGTAGAAACTCTGCACAATCTCGGCATCAGGATTCCCAAAGGCGAAGCGTATCCGTTCCGCGGCATTCGTTTCGTGAACGACGGCACAAAAGCCGAGGCTGCGTTTCCTCGCGGAACGGCGTACGGAATCCGGCGTACACATCTGCATCGGATCATGACGGATCATGCGGCGGCGTGCGGTGTTCACATGCTGTGGCAGGCGGTGGTCACCGGGCTTCATCCGGAAGGCGCACTGGTTGCTGGAGAACTGGTGCGTGCGGGCTGGGTGGTGGGCGCTGACGGAGCCAGTTCGCGCGTCCGCGGCTGGGCAAAGCTGGGTCAGCACGAACTGGATGCACCCCAGAAAAAGAATCGGCGCTTCGCATTCCGGCGCCACTACCGCGTAACGCCCTGGACGGACTTCATGGAGCTGCATTGGGGCCGTCACTGCCAAATTTATGTCACTCCGGTCAGCCGCGAAGAAGTTTGCTTGGCGCTGGTCTCGTCCAGCCCGAAGTTGCGGCTGGACGACGCGCTCGGGGAATTTCCGGAACTTTCGGCGCGCCTCCAAGATGCAGAACCCGCTTCCAGCGAACGGGGCGCAATCACCGTCACCTGCAAATTGCGGCGCGTGTATCGTGACCGGACGGTGTTGGTGGGCGACGCCTCGGGCGGAGTGGACGCCATTACCGGAGAAGGTATTTGCCTCGGCTTTCGGCAAGCGGTACTGCTGGGCGATTGCCTGGCGAGCGGAGACCTCGCTCGCTATCAAAAGGGTCATCGCACGCTGATCCGCCGTCCCGCCCTGATGGCTCGCATGATGCTGTTCATGGCCAAACACAGCCATTTGCGGCAGCGTACCATGCAGGTATTCCAGTCGAGCCCCCAGTCTTTTGCTGGAATGTTGGCCATGCACGTGGGCGAAGGCTCCACGCGGGACCACATCTCGAACGGAATCGCCCTGGGGTGGGAACTGTTGAAGGCCTGACGCATTGCGCACCTAGCAGAATCTATCTCGACAACTGTGCTCAGAATTCCACATGAGCCCGCAGGCTAGGCACCACCACCGGCCCCCGGTCGCGGTTGTAGCCGGGGTTGATGACGTACTGCACTCCGGGAGCGATATAGATTCCGCGCCAAACGTGTGACGTGTAATACGATTCGACGATGTTCTCCCGCCCGTAGTTCAGCCCTCGATCGCCCAGCAGGAAACCCAACCCGCCATCGGCCAGGTACACCTGGTGATCCTTCTTGATGCCGTTCGACACGAAGGCAATGCCGGCACGGTCTTGCTTGCGATGCCATTCCGCGCCATTCACCCCTACACCCTCGGCGGTGGTCGAATCAATTTCGGTGAAGGCGAATGACTCGGTTTTTCCGTTGTCCCATCCCCAGCGGGCAAACGCCGTGACGTTGCGTGTGAGATTCTGTTCCAGGTTGACGCCGAAGCCATATTTGCGGGTGATGTGCCAGGGGTGGTTAGTGATTTCCGGGACCGTCTCCGGCTCCGGGGCCGAGTGATCTATAAACTGAGTAACAGCATCGCGGTAAATGCCCATATTGGCGTAGTTCGTGTACGCGAGTAGCCGCACGACGCCCACTTTTTTCGGTATGACGCCATGACGCAGTTCGTATTCCCAATTCTCCGCGTGAACTTGCCACGGCCGCCACACCAGATCGATCCCATTCGCAACCTTCGGCATGAGCCCTTCGGCGAAGCGGAAACCCCAGTTGCGGTCCTCGTAGTCCGCCACCACGCCCACGGTATAGCCGCGCGTATCGGCGGCATAGTCGTAGGCGCCGTTTTGGTCCACGGACCAGTTGCTGAATTGAAAATGCGTGTCGGAGCCGACCGAATTCACATCAAAGAAATCCGGCAGGCTGAACTTGCCGAAGCGAATTTCCAGGCGCCGCCGCGGCAACTCATCGAACAGTGACAGAAAACTGCGCTGGTTCTCAATCTTATCCTTGCTCAACGCGAACACTTTGTGGATCATGCCGCGCCCCAGGTACGGCGCTTTGCTCAACAGCGGATTGCGCACGATGTCCAGATCCGTATTCCCCGCCAAGCCCAGGCCGGTGCTGAGCGCCGCGCCGCCAGCTTCTTCAATGTCAACTAGGAACTCGGTGGAATTGTTGAGCCGCACGCCGGTGTAGAGCGTCATGACTCGCGAAGTGGCTTTGTCATAGTGTGGACTGAGGCTGTGCGGCCCGCTGTAGTCGGCATGAAAGCCGGGATGAGCCTGGAAGATGAAGTTCGCCTGCCCGGAGAGCCAGAAGCGCGAGTCCTTGAAGTGCGGGAACATCGCTTCGGTATCAGCATTGGCATCGGTGGGCGGGCTAGGCGGATCGCCCGCAGCCGGGGCGGTGGGAGCGGCGGATTGTCTGGAATCGGAGGCGACTTGCGACTGCGCCCAACAGGCGGGCGCGACGGCGCCCAGCACGAAAGCGAGCGCCAGGGCCAGGGACAGCCCGGCGCCCTGGGCGCGACCTTGGCTGGCCCGGCGGTCCATAATGAAGACATTCATAATGAAAATGAATTTCAATTTCAATATCATAAGAGCAAACTAACTGGCTGGAGACGCGCTTGGCAACGCCTCCAGTCACCCTTGGATGTGATTGCAATCACGCTGGCACGTACAGTTCGCCAGTACGCGCTTCATCGGTTAATAGAAAGTTACAGTTGCGGCCCGCGTTGAGCGTCAATTCTCCACGGCCGGCTCCCATTGGATTCGGAGCTGCCGCCTGCCGTTCTTGTCGGTGACCACGACCCAGCTCATACGCGGAGACTTGCGTTCCGCGTCGCTTTCCAATTGCCAGGAAGCGGCATCTTCGTATTGGATGACAGGTGTGAGCTGCGTCGTCGGCATCGCCATCGCTTCTGCGAATGCAGTCATGCAGGTCATTTTCCTTTCTCCCTTTCTGCAGATTTCTCAACCGTGTTCTCGCTTTCAGCTCGCGTGTTGCCCAAATGCGCCCGCCAAATCCATCACGTGATAGAGCACCAGCAACATCAGGATCAGATAACCCGCAACCATGATTGGGCGCGCACTCGTGAGTGGTTCCGGACGGCACGGCGCGGCGCTTGCGGTCGGAGTAAAATTCCGGCGGGCAGCGACACGGCTGGTCGCGTTCTTATCTCAGTTTTTGGGGATAGAAGAAGCAGATGTGAACCGACAGGGGAGGAGTAAAGCCGCTATCGTCTCACGTCTACTGCTGCCATCCAGCGGGCCGCCAACTCGGAGGCTCGTCGATCCTGTGCCGCATATACCTCTCGTTTGCATCCGCACGGAGCAAATGTTATTTTCAAGCCGCGCGGACGGCGTGCCTGCGCAACCCCTACCGCGCTGACCTTAGTTTTCATATACCATAGGGGGGTATACTACAGTCAAGGAAAAAATGCATACCGTCGAAGAAAAACCCAAGCTCATTCTCCGGATCAAAAGAATCAAGGGGCAAATCGCCGCTATCGAGCGCGCCCTGGAAGCGGATGAAGATTGCTCCGATGTGCTGCAGTTGATCACGGCCGCGCGCGGCGCCATGAACGGATTGATGGCCGAATTGCTGGAAGGCCACATCCGCTTTCACGTCATCAACTCCAAGCAACTCAGCTCCGAGCAGGCGCTCGCGACCGACGAACTGATTGAGATCGTGCGCTCGTACCTCAAGTGATCGGCTGCTCGCAGAATGCTGGGGCGAGAGCGGCAGTGCACGCGACCGGTGCCTCCCGATGCTGGCGACGAATTTCCAAAACTAAAAAGGACAGCCCGGAGCCCCCCAAGGCCGTCCTGATAAACCCTCCCGGTTAGAAGGGCAACTGTAATTACGATAGGCGCGATAGATTGCAGGAATATTGCAATTCTGTGAAAGTCCGATGAATTCCATAGCCTCTGCCTGCAATGCAGCGCGCAATGATCCGCTCGGAGCGCGAATACTTGCGATACTGTAACGTGGAATCACTCGACAGCGTGGAAAGCCAAGCCCCTTTACTCGATCTGCGGAACGTCCGCGTAATGCGGGGAGAGAAGATCGTGCTCGACGACTTCAGCCTTCGCGTGCATGTCGACGAACATGTGGCGGTGCTGGGGCCGAACGGTTGCGGCAAGTCCACCCTGATCAAAACCATCACCCGCGAGTGTTATCCGCTGGTCCGCGAAGGGTCGAGCATGGCCATCCTTGGCCAGAAGAGCTGGAACGTCTTTGAGCTGCGCTCTCTGCTGGGCATCGTGTCGAACGACCTGATGTCTTCGTGTACCGGTGACGCCAGCGGCCTGGACGTGGCACTGTCCGGCTTTTTCAGCAGCACGCGCATCTTCCCTAACCACACCGTCGATCCCAAACACAGAGAACTGGCCGAGGCCGCTTTGGCCCAGTTGGGAATCTCACACCTGGCGGAGCGGGCAGTACAGGAAATGTCGTCGGGTGAGGCCAAGCGCGTCTTGATCGCCCGGGCGCTGGTCCACAAGCCACGCGCGTTGTTGTTCGACGAACCCTGCAATTCTTTGGACATCTTGGCGCAGCACGGCCTTCGAGAAACGATGCGCTCCCTGGCCAGCTCGGGAATCGGAATCATTCTCGTCACACATGAACTCCCCGACGTCGTTCCCGAGATCGAACGAGTCGTGCTCATGTCGAACGGGCGGATCGTGGCCGACGGACGCAAGGAAGAAGTCCTGCAAGCCAAGAGCTTGGGCAAGCTGTTCGGGCTTAGAGTCGAACTCGGCCGCCGCGAAGGTTATTACCACATTTGGTGAGGCGAACAGGGCCCACCGACCGTAGGTTCGGCCTCGGAGCTGCCTGTGCCCGGGATCAAGAGTTGATGTGATCGAATGCGCCGCGGACCAAAGCGCGCGTCGCTGGTATATTGATCGGAGCATCCGCGGCTCCCCGACTTAGCTACCGCTGCTGTGGAGGAATGATGGCCCGCAAGACAGAGCAATCCCGCAAGCTGCAGAAACGCGCCGAACAGTTGATTCCCGGAGGTGTGAACTCCCCGGTGCGCGCTTTTCGCGCGGTGGGCTGCGACCCGCTGTACATCGTACGCGGCCAGGGTTCGCGCATTTGGGATGCGGACGGCAACGAGTATGTGGACTACATCGGCTCCTGGGGTCCGCTCATCCTCGGGCACGCGGCACCCACAGTCATCGAAGCCGTGATCTCGGCGGCGCGCAATGGCACCAGCTTCGGAGCTTCCACTCCAGCCGAAGCGGATCTCGCCGAGCTGGTGATTTCCGCTTTTCCGCACGTACAAAAAGTTCGCTTCGTCAGTTCGGGCACGGAGGCGACCATGTCGGCCATCCGCTTGGCGCGCGCCTATACGAAGCGCAAATATATTGTGAAATTCGAGGGCTGTTATCACGGGCACGCCGACGCACTCTTGGTGAAAGCCGGGTCCGGCATTGCCACGCTGGGCATTCCGGGCTCGGCAGGCGTTCCGGAAGAGTTCACGCAGTTCACGCTCGCGCTCCCCTACAACGACATCGGCGCGCTCGAACAAGCATTCGAAAAATTCAAACACGAGATTGCCTGCGTCATCGTCGAGCCGGTCGTCGGCAACATGGGATGCGTGCCTCCAGCGCGCGGATACCTTGAAGCTCTGCGCGCCATCACCTCGCGTGATAATGCGCTGCTGATTTTCGACGAGGTCATGACCGGATTTCGCCTGGCCTATGGCGGAGCGCAGGAACTCTACGCGATCCAGCCCGATCTCACCACGATGGGCAAAATCATCGGTGGAGGTTTGCCCGTGGGCGCCTACGGCGGACCGAGCGAAATCATGGATCTGGTTGCGCCGCTCGGCCCGGTGTACCAGGCTGGAACGCTCTCTGGCAATCCTCTGGCGATGGCCGCCGGTTATGCCACGCTAAGCTACCTGCGAGAGCACAAGGACGTTTACTCCAAGCTCGACAAGCTCGCCGGCGAAGTGGTCGCCGGAGTAGCGGCCGCAGCCAAAGATGCCGGCGTAACCATGTGCCACAACCGGGTTGGCTCGATGTTTACCTGGTTCTTCGCCCCCGGCCCAGTCACCGACTGGACTTCCGCCGCCAAATCCGACACCGAAGCCTTCGGGCGTTTCTTCCGCGCGATGCTCGAGAATGGTATCTACCTGCCGCCGTCGCAGTTCGAAGCAGCGTTCCTGGGCGCGGCGCACACCGAACAAGACGCGCAGCAGACCATCGCGGCAGCGAAGAATGCGTTCGCGACGGTGCACGCGTAGAAGAAGCTCTCAGTTCTCAGCTGTCAGCTCTCAGTAATGTGGAGCCGGATCGCACTAACTGATAGGTGATAGCTGACGGCTGACAGCCAGCATCTCTTCCACCGTCACAAACTCGTAGCCCTCACCCTTGTAACGCTGGATCAAATTGTCCGTCGCAATCACTGTCTGCGCGCGGTCTGCGCCCAGGGCGCGATGTCCGCCATCGTGAAGCAGGATTACGTCTCCGCCGCGCAACTGCCGCGCGACTTTTTTCTCGATCACCGCGGCAGGCGGAGCATTCCAGTCATAGCCGGTCACGTTCCACATCACCGTCTTCAGTCCGAGTTCGCGTGCAACTCGCAGCGTCGCCGGCCGTCTTCCCCCAAACGGTGGACGAAACAAATTCGAATGCTCGCCGAGCGCTTCGTCCAACGCCTGATGGCAGTCGACGAGTTGCCTGCGGGTCTGCGCCGCCGACTCAAAAATCAGCAACGGATGCGTGAACGTGTGGTTGCCGATGACGTGTCCGGCCTGCGCCACCGCGCGCGCAATGTCAGGGCGCTGCTGCACGTAGCGGCCGATCATGAAGAACGTCGCCCGCACACCGTGCTTCGCCAGCACATCGAGCAACTTCAGCGTGTGCGGATCGTTCGGGCCGTCATCATAGGTCAGGGCGATTTGCTTGCTCCTCCGGATTCCTCCGGCAAACGTCTGCCCGTACCACTGCCCCTTCGGCGCGATGGACTGATACCCAGCCGTCGAAGCAGCAGCAGCGGCCATCAGTCCAAGCAGAGCGGGGAGCATGAGGAGATTCTAGCGCGTCGTTCGCTTTTCGCTGTTCGTCGTTCGCAAATCCGCACCAGACGCGAACAGAGAACGACGAATAGCGAACGCCGGAATTCCACAATTGCACATACGCCCGAAGCAATATATTCTGCTTTGCAGTTCTCCACGGCAGTCGACAATCCATGGCCAAGCTTTTCGAGCTTCCCCGTTACATTGCGGTCGAAGGTCCCATACGAGTTGGGAAGAGCACGCTGGCGCGTGTTCTCGGAGAGCGCCTGGCCGCTCAGCGCGTCATCGAACCGGAAGACAATCCATTTCTGAAAGCGTTCTACGAAGGCGAACGGGGCGCCGCCTTCCAGGCCCAGTTGGCATTCCTGATTCGACGCTTTGAGCAACTGCGAGGGCTCGATCTGGGTCCGCGGTCAAATAAGACCGTGGTTTCCGATTACATCTTTGAAAAAGACAAACTCTTCGCCTGCCTTAACCTCAACGATCAGGAGCTCGATACCTACAATCGCTACTTCAATTATTTCCGCGAACAGCTCCCGACGCCCGACCTCGTCATCTATCTGCAGGCCACTCCGGAAGTGCTGAAGAAGCGGCTGAAGAAAAAGAATGCGGCCGGCGAAAAGGCCATCAGCGAGGATTACCTGATGGAAGTGGTGAAGGCCTACGAACACTTTTTCTTTCACTACACGCAGTCCGACCTGCTGATCGTGAACACCTCGGAGATCGACTTCGTCGACCGCAACGAAGACCTGCAAGAGCTGCTGAAAAAAGTCTCGGCCCCGATCAAGGGCACGCAATATTTCCTGCCGCTGGGGAGCACGGAAGCGGCCAGCGCGTAGGATAAAAACTCCACACTCCAGC
>JBEKWL010000018.1:0-32698 GCA_049513095.1 Terriglobales bacterium | reverse complement strand
AAAGATCAGCGACAGCCCCACCGCCAGCAGGAACAGCGAGGCCGCCGACGCCAACCCGGTCATGAACTCAAGGAAGAGGAAGGGAAGAGTCACCCGAGCTCCGGTATTCTTGCAGTCCGATAGAGTCTTGAGCGGGGCGCGTGGAGCAGGCCTTCGTGGCCTGCCAGCAAGAGCTGGTTTTGAGCCGCGGCTGTTAGCCGAGGTACCTCAGGGCCTGAAGCCCTGCTCCACTCACCATTTCTCGAAGACAATTTCTACTTACACTTCGTCGGATACACCGTGTCGTTCGCCGGGACCATCGTAATGTCCTTGAGAACGACGAAGGGATAGTCGTTCGAAGGCGTGGTGTAGCCCCACACCAGCGCTTCGAACACCTGGTGGTCGGCCGGACGCATCCATTTCTTGCCTTCGGGGGCTTCGTAGGTCAGGCCGCCGTCGGCTTCGAAGGCTTTCTTGATGGCGTCGGCATCGAGCGACCCGGCTTTCTTGACCGCGGCCGCCAGCATCTGCACCCCGGCGTAGTGTTCTTCGGCGTTGTAGCTGGGCCATTCGCCCCATTTGCTGTGATAGGCGTCCACGAATTTCTTGTTGGTCGGGGATTGCGACTGCAGGAACCAGTAGCGGGTGGAGAAGAGTTCCCCGAGGGGAGCTTCCTTGCCCAACGGTCCGATGGATTCCAGTGCCGCGCCTATCGGGTCCTCGAACAGCTTGATCTGCTTGAAGAAGCCGAAAGCGTTGGCTTGGCGAACGAAGGTGACCAGGTCCCCGGCCCAGAGCGCCGAGAACACCGCTTCCGGCCGCTGCTGCACCAGGGCCGTGATGTACGGCGTGTAGTTGCTCTCGCCGCCCTTCGGCCACTGCTCGCCCACCACTTCCACGTCCGGACGCTTCTCCTTCAAGCGCGCGATGAAGTCGTTCCACGACGCGTGCCCGAACTCGTAGTCCGGCCCGATGTTCGCCCAGCGCTTGTAGGGCAGCTTGGCGGCGAGGTCGGCGGCCGCGTTGGCGTCCATGCGGGCGTTGTTCGAGGTGCGGAACACGTAGGGATTGCACTGCTCGGTGAGCGCGGGCGTGGCGGCGTGCGTCACCACCAGCGGGATCTTGTATTCGTTGGTCAGCGGAGCGACCGCCAGCGCCACCGAACTGGAGTCGACGCCGACGAGGAAATTGACCTTTTCATCCAGGATCAGCCTCTTGGCTTCCTGCACGCCCACGTCAGGCTTGGCTTGGTCGTCCACCTGGATGAGCTCCAGCTTGCGTCCGAGCAAGCCTCCGGAAGCGTTGATCTCGTCGATGGCCAATTGCGCGCCCTGCCTTCCCGATTTTCCATAGGCGCCGAAGCTGCCGCTCAGGGCATTGAGCGCACCAATCTTGATGGGCGGCGGTTGCGCCAGGGCCAATTGCGCAGCTACCACCAATAACAACATGAGTCCGAAATAGCGGTTGAATGTCCGGTTCATAGGTCTGCCTCCCTTTATCGCTCCCGAAGTTCGGGCGACCATTAAGGGATGGGGGAGCGATTTCACCCGCCATCCTACGGCAGCAGCTTTCGTAATGCAACCGCCGCGGCGCATATCCTAATCACTCGCAAATTGGACCAAGACGGTTTCTGCGGAAGGCCTTGCGGCGCAAAAAACCACTTAGTAACAAAACCCTCTAACAGGCCTTCGACTCTTTAACGTATAGGAAAAACAAAAATCCATTTCGAAAGTACGCGGAGATGCTGGGGGCGTTTCAGTATCTGTCGGAATGGCCGTCAGGCCAGCCTTGAGAGGTCCTCAGGAGGTGCATAGCGACGGGCGTCCTAGCCAACCGTTCACTCGTAGCGCAACGCCTCGACAGGATTTAGTCGCGAGGCTTTTATCGCAGGATAAATCCCAAAGAATAGCCCGACGCTCATCGAAGCGGTTACAGCAGCGATGACCGACCATAGCGGTACCGCCGAAGGCAAACTTGGCAATAGCTTATTGATCAAGAAGCTGATCCCCATTCCCAGTGACACACCGATGATTCCACCAGCGCCCGTCAGGGTGATGGCTTCTGTGAGGAACTGGCGGACGATATCCCGGCGTCGGGCGCCGATAGCCTTGCGCACTCCGATTTCACGCGTGCGTTCCGTGACCGACATGAGCATGATGTTCATCACGCCAACTCCACCGATAAGGAGCCCGATGGAACTGATTACGACCACCGCAATGGCAATCGCTCCCGTGATCTGACGGAATTGACGCGCAAGCTCCTCGGAACTGGAAATCGCGAAATCATTCGGCTTAGCGGCCGCAACATGTCTCCGCCGCCGCAGCAGGCCGATGATTTCGTCCTCCGCCTGGGCCTTTCTACCCGGAGACGCTTGTGCGCCAATGAAGTGTTCGTCGTCCTGCGGATTATGTTTGCGGTACGCCCAGTACGGCACGACCACAACTTTGTCCGCCGATTCATCTTTAAACAACTGGCCTTTACGCTTCTCCAGCACGCCCACGACCCGGTAGAACGCGCCTCCGATCTCGATCGGCTTGTCCAGCGGGTCTTCCGCGTGGAACAGTCCCTCAGCCAGGTCGTGACCGATTACCGCGACATCCATGTGATGCAGGTTTTCCGCTTCGGTAAAGAACCGGCCTTTCTCAGGGTTCGCGTTGTAGACCCATTCGTAGGACGGAATGGTCCCGGTAAATTGAATCCCGTAGACCTCGTTCCGTTTATATCGCGCGGGCACCACGGTGAAGGGCTTGCCCGGTTCCACCCGGGGGGAGATCTCCACCGTTACATCCTTCACGTCGGGGCACTCATCCCGAATCGCCATGGTGTCTTCGTAGGTCAGCGTCTTGCGGGTGCGTTCTTCCGCGGTGAGCGTGCCTCGAAAACCGAAGTCCCAGCGAAAAACGAAGAGCGTATCGGTGCCATATTGATCGAGAAAGCCGCGAATATCCCGGTCCAAACCCACCATGATGGAGGCTACGGCCACCATGGCCATGATCCCGATGACCACGCCCAGGACAGTCAACAGCGACCTCGCCTTGTGCTGGCGAAGAGAGTCAAACGCCATGCGCGTGCTTTCGCTGATTTCAATCCGCACGGTCGAAACCTCTTAACAAATCCGCGCCTCTAAGTCTCAAAACGCAGAGCCTCGATGGGATCCAGTTTGGAAGCCCGGTGTGCCGGGTACAACCCAAAGAACAATCCCACGATCGTCGATATCGCAAGCGACAAAATCACCGCGCCGATTGGCACTTGGGATGGCACAGGCGTGAGCACTCTCACCAGCGTGGAGAGAAGATAGGCAATGGCAATGCCGATCGCGCCTCCCACGGCTGCCATCACCGCGGATTCCACCAGGAACTGCATCAGGATGTCGCGTCTTCGCGCTCCCAGCGATTTGCGCACGCCAATCTCGCGGGTACGCTCCGTCACACTGGCCAGCATCACATTCATGATCACCACCCCGCCGATGACCAGGAACACCGAAACCACTCCGACCATGGTCGCGGCGATGGCGCCCGTCAGGTTCTTCCATAAGCCCATAATTGTGTCTGACGCCAGAATGCCAAAATTGTCATCCGATAGGGGATCGAGATGGTGGCGGCCGCGCATCATGGTGCGGGCTTCATCCTCGGTCTCCTGCATCCACTGCGGGCCGCGCGCCTGGATGTTGATGGCCAGATCCAGTCCCTGCCCGTGTTCGCCATACCGTTTCAAGAACGTCCGGATCGGGATGTAGACAAAATTGTCCTGGGATTGCCCGAAGACGGTTCCAATCGGCTTGGCTACGCCCACCACCAGGAAGCCGCGGCCATCGACGTAAATCGTCTTGCCGATGGGATCGACCGTGGGAAACAGCTTTCCGGCGATTTGTTGTCCGATAAAGGCGACCTCCCCTCTGCCTTCATTGTCCGCATCCGTTATGTAGCGGCCGGTTTCGACTTCCTCCACATCCATATCGGCGATGTTGGCCGTCACCCCGCGGATATTAATGTCGTCCAACGCTTGTGTTCCCAGGCGGACCTTGCCGTCAGTTCGCGTCTCCAGGCCAACGGCGCGAGGCAGCCTCATGCCATCACGCAGAGCCTCGAAGTCTTCCCACGTGATATACCGGTTGCGACGCATCGCTTTGAGCAAGTCCTGCTGATTGGTGATGATGGGGAAGCGAATTACGAGAAAGACATTGGACCCGAGATTGGCAACGCGATGCTCAATGTAAAGGTTGGCCCCAGTGATAATCGACACGACAAGGATGAGCACCGACACCGACAAAGTAACGCCCAGCAGCGTCAGTGCAGAACGCAGCTTGTGTGCACGTAATGCTGACAGAGCCTCGAACGCCGGGTCGCGGAACACGGTGCCGTGACGCCTGAGTTGTTCTCCGACACGCGAGGCGGCAAACTTCTGGACGCTCCTCCGCGGAACCGCCTCTTTCGCCGTTGTCGAGTCTGTGCGGGCCACACTGTAATCGTATACGACGCTTGGCCGGAAATGGTTCCACGCCGATGCCCGAATTGACTCGTCAAGGGAGGCGGACCGTGACGCTCCCAATTCGCAAGGTCAGAGGTTAGAGGTCAGATTGCAGAGGGAGAGACCACACGGGGTTCGAGGAGGATTGCGTTACACTCCAAACCAGGTGGGGACCGTACTAAGGGGCGGTCAGGGGCATTTTGACTCTCCGGCTGGTGCGCGATGCTGAATATTAAGAAGATTCTTCTGCCGGTTGACTTCCCGAACGCCTCGCTGCGCGTGGTTCATCAGGCTGCGACATTGGCCCGCCATTTCCATTCTGAGATTGTGATGCTGCACGTCGTGACCGCGCGGAGCCATGCCGCCGGCGTGCCGGAGGACGGCCCCGAGCTCGCCAAGTGGGATATGCTCGCCGAGATGGTTAGAGGGGCGCGGAAAAACCTGGACCAGTCTCTCGAGCCTGAGCTTGAAGGCCTTGCCATCCGGTGTGTGCTGGCGAAAGGCGACCCGGCCCAGGCAATTGTGCAGACGGCTGAGGTGGAAAAGGCCGACCTGATCATGATGCCGTCCCATGGCTTCACGTTCAACCGGTTTCTGCTGGGCTCTGTGACAGTGAAAGTACTACACGGGACCGAGTGCCCGGTTTGGACCGGAGGCCATGTGGAAGAATCGCCAGTGCATGAGTTTGCGATCCGCAACATCCTGTGCGCGGTCGATTTCGGCCCCCGCAGTCACAAAACTGTATCGTGGGCCGCGCAAATGGCCGCCGAATTCGGTGCCCACCTTACACTCGCCCACGTCACTCCCTCGGTGGAGCTGTGGGGACCCGGCGGCAGTTACGTCGTTCCGGAGTGGAAAGAGTCGCTCGTCGGCGACGCTTCTCAGCATCTGGCAGACCTTCAGCAAGACATGAGCATCAAGGCGGACGTATTCATCGGCAGTGGTGACGTGCCTAAGGTGCTGAGCCTGGCTGCGACGCAGACGAAGGCGGATTTGCTGGTTACCGTGTGCTACCCCTATGGTGGCAACCTGCGGATCCACGGCTACGCAATCATTTGCGCGGTGCCGATTCCAGTTCTGAGCGTGTGAGGACCCCGACTCGTTGCGAGCCTAACCCCGGTTTATCGGCAACCGACCGGATTATGGAAGGGTTGCCCGTCAACCGGAAGGAATGCGGAGCACGATAAAATGTTCTATCGTGAGTCGCGCGATGCTCACATCTTTATTGGCGAGCTATGACTCGCAACACACCGCCACTGTCCGTCCGGCATCTTCACCCAGGTATCGGTCCAGCGCTCATGAGCATCGAGAGGCTTTCCCGACGCATCGGTGCCCTTGGCTTTGAAGCTTCCCGTCGCGATGGCCGTATTACCGAATACCGTTACTTTCACATCGGCGTAATCAACGCTGTCATATTTAGTCGCTTTTGCTGTTGCCAGCGACTCGGCCTTGCCGGTGACCTTCCCATCACTCCCCGTCATTATGAACTTGTCGGACAGCAGCGGAGCCACCAGGTCAGGATTATTTGTTTTTTGGGACTGAAGCCATTGTTGTTCCAGCGCTGCGACAGCTTTCTCGGTCCCGCCGCCGGCCTTCTTGTCTTGCGACCATGCTAGGCTCCCCACTAAAAGCAACCCAACTAAACACGACATCCAGGTTTTCTTCATAGACATCTCCCTATTGGTTGAGATTTTCGACGAATGACTGTAAGCTCCTGCGTCCGCGCTTGTCAAAGGAGGGCTCGGCTAGGTAGTTGGCCGTTTTGAATTTCTGTCGGAATTCTCCCCTTGAGAGACCCATGTACTTCTGATTTTTTCGGTTTTGGTATTCCAGGTGTAGTATCAAAACGCTGCGTTGGGCGGGCTTTCTGTAGGATTTGGTTGCCAGACGTGGTACCGCCCTATTCCCCATGGGGCTCGCCCGACGCGCCTTCTTTGCCTGCTGGATTCGTGGCTATCGCATGCCACGTACCCGCACACACCCATTAGCCCACTACTGAATTTCTTGGGTGTTGGGGCTAGCCCGCCTTATCGCAGCCAATTGAACTCTGAGGGTGCCCAAGCTCTGCCTGGATGGGCACCCTTCACAGTTTGGGAGGGACGCGGCCGGGCCGTCCGCCCCTTGTCGCTAGACGCGGAAACGTGCGCCGACCGAAAGGACCGGGCACGTCGCCTCGCAGGCTACCTGATACGCGATGCCTGCGCCCAGGTGTTTGGTGAAGGCCGCCGACCGTTTCACGCCCAGCACGATCATGTCGACCGACTGCGCAGCGATTGCCACGATCATCTCCGCCGGAGAACCAAATTGCACCATGTACTCGGGCTCATGCCAAAGCTCGGTTCCGTAGGGAACCAGGTCGCGGAGTTGCTTCTCCGTGGAAGCAGTCACCTCGCTCGGATCAACCACGGGCATAGCTCCGGGTTCTGGCTCCGGCAGCACGACCCCAGGTTCGGGCGCCACATGCAGGAGGGTCAGGCGAGCCCGATTTTCTTCTGCCAAGGATATGGCGTAGGGCAAACCGTGCACCGACTCTGGCCCGAAGTCGGTGGCATACAGAATGTGCCGCAGTTTGCCATCGATCTCCCAGCGGGTAGCATGTGGACCCACCGTGAGCACGGGGCACTCGGCATTGCGAAAGACCTCTTCTGCCACCGAGCCCATCAGCACTTTCCCGAGCCCCTTGTGGCCGTGGGTGCCAATGACGATGAGGTCAATCTCATGCTTCCAGACCAATTCGTGGAGCACTATCTCAACTTCGCCCTCCTCGATCAGTTCCTTGTGTCGAACGCCCTTGAACGACTGGGAGCCCACCAGGGCAGTCAGTTGTTGTTTGGCCAAAAACCTGATTTGCTCCGGATCGGGCGGCACCGTTTCGACAAACGGCACACGCGGCAGCACGTTCACCACGTACACCTCAGCATCGTAGCGGTGAGCCAGGTTGAGGGTATAGGACAGAGCTAATTGCGCGGATGGAGTGAAGTCCGTGGCGAACAGGATCTTTTGCAGTTTAACGCGGGTTGGAGCACTTACAGTTGGCATGACAACCTCCTTCTGAAGCCGGAGGCACAGTGCCGGCAAGAATTCTGTCAGACGCCGCAGTCTCCGGCCTCGATGTTGCCTGCAAGCAGCCGGAGTGTGGATACTCCTTCCGCCTGCGGTCGGGAAGAAACATCACGTGACACCTCGATATGACTGCGGAGGGTCACTCGGCCAGTTCCTCTTCCAGTTCCTGCGTGATCGCGGAATTGAATTCCGACACTGGCGTGTGGGGCGTGACATACTCCGCTTCGCAGGCTGTGCAGCGCACGCCCGTGTCGAAGATTTTCCAGGTTTGGTTGCCGCAGCTGCAGGTATATAGATCAGCCATAAAATACCTCCTCCAAAAATGTGACGCCCTTCACCACCATCAGAGCCGACCATCGACACGTGAGCCTGCTAGGCTGCCTCCAGGAGCACGGGGATGCGCTTCCATTCTGCTGACGGTGGGCGACGGGCAAACGGTTGGGGATCTTGAGCGCCATACCTCTCCTTTTGAGGTGGAACTCACGATAGGCTGATGGGGGGCCACAGGACATCGCGGCCAATGCAGGAGTGTCTTTTCGCGGCTGCAGTGTTCAGGGGGACAGTGTCTTCTCGCTGCCCGCTCGATAGAAATTATACTCATTTCGAGTTTCGATGCGGTGATACAGGTCACTATCCCGTGTGAGAATCTGAGATCGCGTGGAGGGACAACCATTGCCACGGTCGCCGCGACGAGGCGAGAGTTGTTTGGCGGAAGTTACATTTAAGCGGATGAACCCCATTAGGAGGACGCGCGACGAATGAAACAGTTATCGCAGCACCGAATCGGATCGGGCCTGCTCCTGCTCCGTTTGCTGGTCGGCTGGGTCTTTCTCTCAGAAGGCATCCAGAAGTTCCTTTTTCCTGCCGCGCTTGGTGCAGGGCGTTTTGAGAAGATAGGCATTCCCGTTCCGCATTTCATGGCGCCGCTCGTGGGATGCATAGAAATAGTGTGCGGCGCCTTGCTAATCCTTGGCCTCTACACTCTCTTTGCCGTCTGGCCTTTGCTTGCCGTTATTCTGGTTGCGATCGCGACAACCAAGGGCCCATTGCTCCTCAAGCAGGGTTTTTGGGCCGCTATGCACGAGGGACGAACGGACTTTTGCATGATTGTGGGGCTCCTTGCGATTGCCCTTCTCGGGGCGGGCCCCTTCTCTGTGGATAGGCGGCGGCATGGGGAGTGAAGTTGCGGCTCAAGACGGGAGTTGCAGAGATCATCGAGCGAGACTTGAACCGTAACCCGGGCGAGGTGTCTCTGCCTCCCGGGGATGAGCAATCTAGCTCAGACGAGTGTTGCTTGGAGTGCTAGCGTGTTAGATGTGCTTCCAGCCCAATCGCCGGGGAGCCGGAAAGTGGCTTGCCGCTTTGCAGGACCGAGTTATGGTGAAACGAATTGCACCCATCCGGGTCATTTCCTTTTGTCTGTTGGCCGCTTGCGGGGCGTTATGCCAGAGCGAAACTCCTTCGGCCGAGTTGCTTCACGGGAGCGGCTCAAACTCACCCGAAGGGCAGCGCCAGGAGTTGCATACGTGGAGATCGTTTCCTGACGCTCCGTCGGTACAGCCTCCGCCCCAAGCCGAGAAATTTCACACGTTCGTCAATGAAGCACGCTTTCCTTTCACATTTGGCGCGGTTGGCGTCAATGGGGGCGCAATCCGTGGAACAGAACTGGGACATGTCACTCCCGGATCGCAGCCCAGCTTAACCGCCCTCTATCGGCAGAACCTGCGTTATCACCCTTCGACCAGCAACAGCTTTATGGGCCGGGCCACTTACGCAGCTTCGCGCATTTTTGTCGCGCGGGACGGCTCCGGAAAGGGGAGGCTGAACACCTCGTATTTCCTCGGGGTGCTGACTTCGGTCGCTTCCGACACGGCTTACCGTCCATCTTGGGCGCGATCCACTTCGGCGACATTCAGCAATTTTGGTTCGACGATTGGCAGCGACGCGGGGATGAACGTCTATCACGAGTTTGGGCCTGGCATCCGGCAAATGCTGCAGGGCCACACACCGAAGTTCGTGTCTAGGATCGAAGCGCGCATCGCCCACGACCACACCGCGAGGTAAATCGTTTAAGGCGAGATTGGCCCTTAGCCTCGGTCTTGGCATCGGACTTTAATTTCGGAGTCGGCGAGACCCATGGATGTCTTCTCGGCGATGCGGGCGAGCGGAGTATACGATTTCAGCCAAAGTTTGGAGTCCAAATACAACGGAAGCAGAAAATTCATAAAACGCACGGCAGTGAAGAACGCAGCTGTGCTGCCGGCGTTTCGAGCGCGTAGCCCGTATCGACAAGCAGGTTGCCGAGGCTCGACTCGATGTCGCGAACCTGCGCCGGGGTGAACAAGCGCTTCCATCGGCCGATGGTGTTCGTTTCCTCCTCCTTGCCGTCGCCGCGAAAGGAGGAATTCGGGTGGTGCACCGCGCCCAGCGCGACCTGCTGAATGCGGTCATAGTCCAGATCGTGTTCAATGAACTGGCCAATGCGCGCCAGCGTAGGGATCGTCATGCTGTTGGGGCGGACAGGCTTGCCGCTTGGACGGCTGCCGGGCGATGTGCTGTATCGGGGCAAGAACACTACTTTCTATTTTCCGCTTGCGAGTTCCATCCTGCTTAGTGTCGTGCTTTCTATTGTTCTCTTCCTGATTGGGCGGATGAAACGGTAACCTCCTGCGAAAGAAATCGCATTCGGCGCAAACTCTGCCGATCTTCGCTCGGCTGGACAGCCGGGGCGGCTGTCCCTACGTGTCTCTCGGGTAAACTGACACTGCATGGAGATGGCGGACCAACTCGGGTTCCAGTTTCGTCCTCCGGAGCGGCGCATCTGGACGGTGCGGGCGCTGGTTTCGGCGGTGCGGTCGCACCTCGAGCGCGAGTATTCCGATTGCTGGGTGGAAGGCGAGATTTCTAATCTTCGCATTCCCGATTCCGGGCATTTGTATTTCACGCTTAAGGAAGAGAGCGCGCAGATTCGCGTGGTCATGTTCCGATCTTCCGCGAAGCTGCTGCGGTTTCGTCCGGAGAACGGATTGCACGTCACGGTTCGCGGGCGCATCACCGTGTATGAAGATCGCGGGGAGCTGCAAATCTCCGCTGAATTCATGGAGCCGAAGGGTGCGGGCGCTCTGCAATTGGCGTTCGAACAATTGAAGGCGCGATTGCAGGCGGAAGGATTGTTTGAGGCGTCGCGTAAAAAGCCGATCCCGCCGTTGCCGCAAAAAATTGGCATCATCACTTCACCGCAAGGGGCGGCGCTGCGGGACATCCTGAACATCCTGGCGCGCAGGCATCACTCGGCGAATGTGCTGATCTATCCGGCGCAGGTGCAGGGAGACGCAGCGCCGGGCGAGGTGATGGCTGGGCTTCGATACTTTCATCAAGAATCGGCTGGCAGCGGCGTGGTCGAGGTCATCATTATTGCTCGCGGCGGAGGCTCGGCCGAAGACCTGGCCGGATTCAATCATGAGGGGCTGGCGCGGGCGGTCGCGGATTCGAAGATTCCGGTGATTTCGGCGATTGGGCACGAGACGGATTTCACCATCGTGGATTTCGTCGCCGATCTGCGGGCGCCTACGCCGTCAGCGGCGGCGGAACTGGTGATCCGGTCGCGACAGGAGATCGAAGCGCAGGCGGAGGACTTGTACCGGCGGTTGGAGCACGCGTTGCGCTACCGCCTGCTGATGGCGCGTCAGGAACTGACCGAGCGGGCACAGCACGGAGCGTTTGCGCGCATGATGGACGGCATCCACCGGCGGCAGCAGAAGCTGGACGAACAGCGCTTCCGGCTGGAAAAAGCGGAGCGGCAACTTTTGGAGCGAAGTCATCGGCGCAGCGAAAATGTTGCCGCGGCCGTCCGGCACTATGATGCGCGACGCCGTCTGGCTGCGGTGCGGCAGCGGCTGGAGGCCCAGGTTGCGAACCTGGCCGCGGCCACGCACACGCGGTTGCTGGAGATCCGCGGCGCGCTGGATCGCCGGACCGCCAGCCTGGAGGCGCTTTCGCCGGTGGCGATTCTGAATCGCGGATATGCTTTGGTGTTCGATGCGAAAGGCCGGCTGGTGAAAGATGCGGCGCGACTCAAAGCTGGGGACGAGGTGTCGGCACGCCTGGCTCGGGGACGAGTTCGTGCCCGCGTGACCGCGACCGAGCGCGGCAAACCATAATCCGGCAAAACGGAAGTGGGCGGGGCTGGATTAGAATGAAGACCAATTCAAGTTCCGACGTGAGGCTGTCGTGACGCCGTCGCTGGTCTGGTCGCACATTTCGGTCATCTCGATCATCGATATCGTGCTGGTCGCGATCCTCATCTACCAGTTTCTGTCGCTGGTGCGGGGCACGCGGGCGGCGCCGATGCTGGTCGGGGTGGCTGCGCTTGGGCTGGCCTTTTATTTCGCGCGGCTGGGGGAATTGCGGACCCTGAACTGGCTGCTCAGCACACTGCTGCCGTATGTCGTTTTCGCGCTGATCGTCGTCTTCCAGTCGGAGATCCGGCACGCACTGGCTAACCTCGGAAGCCGGATTTCGCTGATGCGGGCTTCGCGTTCCGTGGCCGACGTTTACGACGACATTGTTTTGGCGGCCAATCTTTTTTCGCAGAATCAGACGGGCGCGCTGATTGTGATCGAGCGTGAGATTGGACTTCGCACCTACATCGAGAGCGGCGTGGCGCTCGATGCCCGGCTGTCCTACGACCTGCTGGCCACGATATTTCGTCCGAGCGCGCCGTTGCACGACGGCGCCGTGATTGTGCAGCGGGACCGCATTGCGGCCGCGGCTTGTTTCCTGCCGCTCTCGATGAACCCTGTGCTCTCGATCCAACTGGGGACGCGTCATCGCGCCGGGATCGGGATCACGGAAGAAACCGACGCCGTCGCCGTCATCATTTCGGAAGAGACGGGCACGATCAGCATGGCGGTGGCGGGAAGCATTGAGCGCGAGTTGACGGTGGAGCGTTTACGGGAAAGGTTGAGCGCTCTGCTGCGCCGCTACGCTCCCACGCCTACGCTGCCGAGTCCGGTGGAGGAAAGCTTTATCGAGGAGGAGCCGCCCAGTTCGCAGCTCTCCCGCAAGCAGGATGCCGGAAGGGACCACTGACCATGCCGGGCTTTGTGCAGCGCAGCTTTTTCCAGCGTACTTTCGGTCACAATATCGCGCTCAAGCTGGTTTCCCTGTTGCTTGCCATCGGCCTGTGGCTGGTGGTGGCGCGCGATCCCATCGCCGAGGTCGAGATAAGGGTTCCGATCGAGTTCCACAATCTTCCGGAGAATCTGGAGATCGATTCCGCCAGCTTCACCGAAGCGCAGATCCGGGTGCGAGGGCCCGAGCGTGTGATTCATCGCCTGCAGATTTCGGATGTGCGCGCGGAAATTGATTTGGCCAGCGTCCGTCCGGGGGAGAGAACTTTCGATTTGACTGCCCGGCATATTCATGTCCCGCAGGATCTGGAAGTCGTGCAGATCATACCGGGTCAGTTTCACCTCTCTTTCGATGATCGCGAGACCCGGGTCGTCGAGGTTCGACCGCGTGTGACCGGAAATTTTGCGAGCGGCATGAGGGTGGCGCAAGTGATCGCCAACCCGCCAAATGTCGTGATCACCGGACCTCGCCGCCGCGTCGAAGCGGTGGAGGCCGCCACCACGGATCCGGTAGAGGCTAGCGGAACCATGACGCGATATTCTTCTGTCACGCAGGCCTATGTCTCCGATCCTCTGATCCAGGTTGTCCACCCCACCCCCATTCGCGTGACGGTTATCATGGAACATTCGGGAGACGAGAAAAAGTGAGACAGTCGTTGGTCGCTGGTCGTTGGTCGTTCGCGAATTTTGAATGGACGACGCCATGCGACGACGAACGACTGGGGACAAACGACTGATTCATGACGCAAACCAGACAACTCTTCGGTACTGACGGGATTCGTGGTGTGGCGGAGGAGTTCCCGCTGACGCGCGACAGTGTCTATTGGATTGGGCGGGCGCTGGGGCACGATCTGGTGCGCATGAATGCCAAGGCGCGGGTGGTGATTGGGCAGGACACGCGCGTCTCCAGCCAATGGATTGCGGACCGATTTCTGCAAGGAATGGCGTCGGTGGGCGTGGAAACGCGCAGCGCGGGTGTGATCACCACGCCGGGCGTCGCCTTCCTGGCGCGCTCGCAGGGGTTCGATGCCGGGGTCGTGATTTCGGCATCGCACAATCCCTGGACCGATAACGGGATCAAGATTTTTTCCGGCGATGGCTACAAACTGCCAGACACGCGCGAACTGGCGATTGAAAAGGAGATTTTCGCGCTGCTGCAGGATTCGGACGCGGTGCCGGCGCCGGATTCCACTCCGGAAATTTCGAGCCTTCCCGGAGAGGAAAGCCTGCGCCAGGCTTACGTTCGCTGGCTCGCGGGCAGTGTGTCGACCGACTTGAGCCGACTGCGCGTGGCGGTTGATTGCGCCAATGGCGCGGCCGCGGCGGAAGCCCCGGAGTTATTCAGGGCGCTCAAGATCGACACGATCTTTCTGCACTCCGCGCCGAATGGAGAGAACATCAACGAGAATTGCGGCGCACTGCATCCGGAAATAGTGGCGCGCTATGTCTACGAGAGTTTTGTCGAAAATCAGGGACGCTTCGATGTGGGCGTTACCTTTGATGGTGATGCCGACCGCGCGCTTTTTTGCGATGCCAATGGGCGAGTGGTAAACGGGGACGCGGTTCTGCTGCTGGCGGCGCGTGACATGCAGGCGCGCGGCGCGCTCGCCAATGCCACCGTGGTGGCGACGACCATGTCGAATATGGGGTTGGAGTTGGCGCTCAAGCGATCTGGCATTCGGATGTTGCGTGCCAATGTCGGCGATAAGTATGTGCTCGAAGAAATGCAGCGCGTGGGAGCTACGCTCGGCGGCGAGCAGTCGGGCCACATACTGTTTCGCGATGGGGAGGCGACTACTGGCGACGGACTGCTCACCGCTCTCCGGGTGCTGGAGGTCATGGCCCGGACGGGCAAGCCGCTGGCGGATCTTGTGGGCGATCTGAAGGTATTTCCGCAGACGATCCGGAATGTGCGGGTGCGAAAAAAGATTGCCTTCGCGGAGATTCCGGCGGTGAAAACGGCGATTGCAGCGGCGGAGCGGGAACTGGACGGCAATGGCCGAGTGGTTGTGCGTTACTCCGGCACCGAAGCGCTGGCGCGGGTGATGATTGAAGCGGAGTCGAAGGAGCAGATGGATCGGGTTGCGGAAGCGATCGTCAGGGCGATTCGGTCGGCGCTGGGCGCGTAGAACAGGTTGTGTGGAAGCGGGGCTACGCCTCGCTTGGACGGGGCAAAGCCCCGTCCCCACACAAGAAATGCAATTTCCTCTTTCCCTCCCAAGTACGTCCCTTTGTACGGGCTAGTTATCTTGTGTACCCCGGCGAGTAAGTCGAGAATAAGAATCGGTTGAGAGTTAGCCGACTTAGAAGACGCTCATGAGAATTCTTATTGTGGAAGACGACGCGGCACTTTCCAGCTTCATCCGGAAGGGGCTGGAAGCGGAACATCATGCGGTGGATGTTGCCAACGAGGGCAACCAGGGCCGTTCGATGGCGATGGAGTTTGACTACGATCTGGTGGTGCTTGACCTGAACCTGCCGGGGGTTGACGGGTTGTCGGTTCTGAAAAGTTTGCGGCAGCGTAAGGCGAACCTGCCGGTGATGATTCTCACCGCGCGCAGCCGGGTCGAAGACCGCGTGCAGTGCCTGGATTCGGGAGCGGACGATTATCTGGTGAAGCCTTTTTCCTATCTCGAACTGTCGGCGCGCGCGCGGGCCTTATTGCGGCGCAGCCACCTGCCCTCGGAATCGGTGCTCACCGTCCGCGATCTGTGTTTGGACCGCGTGGAACGCAAAGTGGAACGCGCCGGGCGTCACATTGAATTGACGACCAAGGAATTCGCGCTGCTCGAATACCTGATGCGCAATGCCGGGCGCCGTCTGACGCGGGCGATGATCATCGAACACGTCTGGAACCTGACCTTTGATTCCACCACGAACGTGGTGGATGTTTACATCAACTATCTGAGGCGCAAGGTGGACGACGGCTTCTCGCCCTCTTTGATTCATACGGTTCGCGGGGTGGGGTATCAGATAAGTCCGGAAGGGATACCGGCATGAGCACGAGCTCGCATTCTTTCCCGAAAGCGCCGCGAGGCCCGGACGTGCTCGGCGAATTGCTGCACTCCTTAAGCCAGCCGCTCACCGGCTTGCGCTGCTCGCTCGAACTTTCGCTGCAACTCCCGCTCGATCTCTCGCTCGAGGAACTCGCGGAGCAGCAGCAGGCGAGTGTTGCGGTAGCTCTGCAACAGACGGAAAAAGTTATTGGCATGATCCAGTTGATGCGGGAGTATCTGGACGCCGAGCAGCCGGGTCCGGAAATTTGTACGGTCGCGCTGGAACCTGCCATGCGGAGCGTGATCGAAGAACTATCCTCGATCGCGGCGGTGCGCGGCATCCAGTTGCGCCTGGCGGGCACCTGTACGGCCACGTTGCCGGTGCCGGAGCCGCGGCTGGCTTTGCAGTATTTGATTGCGACCATGATCGACGCGCAAGCGGTGGGCGGTAAAGTCATGCTTCTGCTGGGGGAGGGCCCGGCGGGGACGGTGCTGCGGGTGGAAGGCGAACGCGGCTTTCGCGAGCCGAATTTACGTGAGACGAATTTACGCGAGAAGGAAAAGAGCGCAACCAGCCCGCCGACGAAGCGCGATCGGGCGAAAACAACATCAGCGCCAATCTCAACTTTGCGCAGGGTGAAGCTGGCGATCGCCAGCCGCGTGCTCGAAACCGCCGGAGCATCGCTGCTGTTCGCCGCCGGCGACGCTGGTCCTGCTGGATTCGTTCTTCGCATCCCGCGCCGAGTTGGCCCTTCTTGAGCCTGAAAGTTTCGTTCGCAGACGGACGAGCCCCGTCCCTCCGCTAGTGCGCGTGCGGACTTTGGGCGGGGTTGTGGACCGGTGCTGGCGGAGCCTTTGCGATCTTCACATCAAAGCTGACCGGTAACTGTTTGGGTGGATAGCAGGCTGCGTTATCGCAGGCTTGGTATTTTAAAGTTCCGCGGATGACGTATTTGCCGGGTTGCACCGAGTGCAGAGGACGCACCAGCACATCGACTTTGAAATCTCCCGTGTAGACATTGAGTTTTTCGTCGGGAGCGAAGGCGAAACTCATATCCTGGCCTTCAGGGTAGGTGGTTTTGCCGATGACGATATCGGTGGTGGCTTCGACCTTGAGCACGGTCGGGATCAGGAACTCTGATTTCGGCTGGTTGGAATTGATGTGATAACCGCTGGCGACCCGAAACTGGAGCGGGACGGTGGCGGGTTTGCCCTGCACGACGGTCGTGACCGGAGCGGGCGCCATCTTTACGGCGGGACCTTGCGGGCCGAGGTCCTCCTGCGCCCAGGACCACGCGGAGAACAGGAGAAGCGCGCTCGCGAAAAGAATCTTCATTGGTTAACCCAGCTCTTAGAGTCGGATGCCCGCGTCCAGCCCCTAACGGGGCGGTTGTTTTTGAGGCTTACGGCATCGCTCAAGCGATGCCCTGATACGAACCCACCTCCAGAGTACTCTACGCGCAGGTGCGGTTCGTAGTTACTTCCGAGCCTGTACCGCCTGGCCCTGGCTCATGGCCTTCTTGATGTGGTCCACGAACACGCTGCGGCTCTGCAAGCCGAATTCACGGGCGATGAGCTTGCCGTCGCGATCCAGAAAAAACGTGGTGGGCAGCACACTGACGTTGTAGCTATCACTGACGGAGTCTTTGCCGATCAGGATGGGGTAATTGATGCCCATTTCCTTGGCGAATTTGGCGATGTCTTCGGTGCTGGCGTCGTCATTGGCTACGCCGACGATCTGGAATCCTTGCGGGCCGTATTCCTTTTGCAACTCGACAAACCACGGCATTTCGACCTTGCAGGGGCCGCAATAAGTCGCCCAGAAATTGAGCAGAACCGCTTTGCCGCGAAGGTCGGAGAGCTTGAGGTTCTTGCCATCGAGCGTTTGCAGTTCGAAGTCAGGCGCCAAATTGCCCATGAGTTGTCTCTGGCCGGGACCGTTCGCGCGATTGTTACGAGCTATGCGAATGCCGGCGAATAGCATGGTTGCGACGATGGCGGCGATGAAGAACAGGATCAGAGGATTTCTTTTCACTGATAACCTCGGCGGCTAAAGCCGCCATTGATTTTGCGACACTTTACGGCGCGGCTGAAGCCGCGCTCCTTCAAAGCGAGTCTTCCTACAGCGCAAAGCGATTCAAGAACGAGAAATAGCCGGAGATGAGCGCGAAACGGCCCATCACCAGCAGGATGCCCAAACCGATCAGCAAGCCTCCGCTCGCTACCTCCACGGCGTGCATGTGGAATTTGAAGCGGTTGTAAAACTTTAGAAAGCGCTCGATGCCAAGCGAAGTCAGCAGGAAAGGCACGGCCAATCCGGCCGAGTAGATGGCCAGAAGAAAGACGCCTTTCCAGACGGTGTCCTGAGCGGCCGCGAATCCGAGAACGACCGCGAGAATCGGACCGACGCACGGCGTCCATCCAAAGGCAAAAGCGAACCCGATGACAAACGCGCCCCACGCGGAAGAACTGCCTTTGAGGCCATGCAGTCGCGTGTCGGCCAGCAGCGCCTTGATCTGAAATATGCCGGTCAGGTGAAGACCGAAGAGAATAATGACCACACCGGCGATTCGGGCGAGCAGCGATTTGTACTGCGCGAGGATCTGGCCGACTTCGGTCGAGATCGCGCCGAGTGTTATGAAGACGATGCTGAAGCCGATGATGAATGCCGCGGAATTGAGCATCACCTTGCGGAAAAGCTGCCCTTCTTGCACCTTCAACTGCTCGACGCCTACTCCCGAGATCAGGGAAACGTACCCGGGCACGAGCGGAAGCACGCAGGGCGACAAGAACGAGATCAGTCCTGCGACGAAGGCGGCGAGCGGCAACGGCAAACTCGTCATATCTCTATTGTAGCGACCCGGAGACATTCCAGCCCCTAAAGGGGCGTCTAAAGCTATGGCGATCTGGGCTTTGGTGGCCGATTCGGGGCCGACGGCTCCTTGGGCGGCGTCGCGGTCGCGGGCGGAGCTTCCGTCAAAACCTTCCGGAGGAATCCGGGCGGGACGGTGGCGGTGAGAATGGCGCGATCTCCGGACTGTTCGACTTTGATGCTGTCGAAGAACGTTTTTACATCCGCATCGGTACCCTGTGCGCCGACGCTGCCTTCGGCGGCGTGAAAGATGCTGAGAAAGGCGGCGGTTTTCTCGGTGATGGCCTGCGCGTCCGATTCACTGTCGGTGAAGGCTTCGGCCCGCAGGTGGAGAGCGCGGAGATAGCGCGCGGAAATTACCGCGACCGCAGGCTTCGGAAACAGGAGGCTCCAACTGCCCAGTCCGCCCGGAGAATTCATTTCGGCGGGCTGCACCCGCAGAATCGCAAAGCACAGGCTCGCCAGAGGAACCTGTCGGTAGAACTTTCGCAGCAACCAGGGTCCGCCAAAGGGCGAGGCCAGTTTGCGGGAGCGGTCGAGGATGCCGCGAATCACGTCGGGGTTCGGATGATTCGAAACCGCGACGCTGTCATACGAAAGAACGACAACACGAACGGTGCGGCCTTCGAGGGGGATGTTGTAGATGTCAAAACCGCGGTAATCGTCAATAGAAGACGATATCTTCCTGAGGTACGCAGTCAGCCGCCCGGAATCGATCTTGCCGGCGAAAACCTCTGAGAAACGTGGTTCTGAAACCGATCCGGCGGTCCCGTTCCCCCAACTCTGCGGATAGTGGATGGCGAAGGCGGCTTGATCCAGATCGCGCTCGAACTGAAAGCCCGTCTCCTCGACAAACTTCTGGTATTCGGGTTCGCGGGAAACCGGCGGCAGTTGGCCGGTGGCGTTGAAGGTCCGGATCCACTTCAGATTGATGTAGAGGAAACCGTCGGCGCCCGGGAGCAGGCGGGCCGCTTCCGGAGGAGCCTGCTTGCGCAGGACTACGATCAACGCGACGGTGGCCACAATCAGCAAAACGGCCAGGGGGATGAGGAGGCGTCGTCGAATGCGCATCGAATTTCGGCGGGTTCAGCTCATCCGCTGTGAACAGAAGGTGAGCCTGATCATGATAGCACCCGGGGGCCTTACGCTTCGCACAATGGCCCTGTCAGCAGCGTCCAAAAACAACTTCACAAAGGTGTAAAATGCTTTGCTAGCCTACCCTTATGCCGCAGTCCATCAAAGAGCGCGTTGGAAAGTTGCGAGAAGAAATCGCGGAAATCAGTGCCGCGAACCGCCTGTACCTGCAAGGTGGCAAAAAGACGATCGGAGCTTCCGATCAGGAACGGCGACTGCAAAGATTGCAGGAAATCATGGACGAACTAATGTCCTTGACTGACTGGAAAAAGCCATGACCCGCTCGGTCGCGCCGCCGCTCTCTGGATTACGGGCAAGAACGAATTTCAGTCCGAAGCTTGAACCTGCATGGTCTCGGTAATCCAGAGCTGTGCCGGAGCGCCTTTCGTGCTGCGAGTGGCAGTCGCACGAAAGCTGCTGGAAGTGGTTTCGACATCGTAAATATATGGAGGGCGCTCGCCCTTGATGCTGATGTAGTTGCCTGAAATCAGCTCATCCAGCGAAGCATACTTCCCTTGTGTCGCCAGGTATCCGCGCTCGGCGTTGGCGATGGCGATCAGATCGTTCTTCACGCCCGTCATGGTAGCAACTTCTTCAGGATTGCCGCTCCCGGCGCCCGGAGTCAGGGTCTTGACCTGCAGAGAGTAGATGTACATAGCGATCGCCATGGTGACGATCGTGCCCACAAACCCAAAAACACGTCCCATAATTCGCTCCCGCAAATGCTATTGCACCGCGAAACCGGGAGCCGAGCAAGTAACCAGAGTTCAGGTGCTAGGGATGATCTGGGGCGTCGTTTGCAGGAATTTCTGCAGGGTCAGCAAACCGGCTTTTCGAATGGCGACCCCGGAGGGAGTCGAACCCCAACAGTATGTCGGCTCTGAAAACAAAGAATTTATTGACAACAAAGCACGCTCAAAACTGCAAAACCGCGGGAAACGCGGATATTTGGTACGTAATAGGTACATGGATTCTGATCACTCTGTATTTGCCTCGCACGTCAACACTTGCGCGTTTCTCGTTCCTAATCCGGCCAGATCTCCCAGAAGCCGACTTCTGGCCCGGAATGACTGTCGCGGTAGTCGGAAGTTAATCGTGAGGGATGTGCTTGGCGAGCACGGGCGTGAACACACCTGGGACGATGTGACAAAATCGTCCGACACGTTCGATTTCGGGGCTGAACCTATAAGATCTGATGCTCTTCCATGGCATCAATAAGAGCATCAATCAACGACATCAAGATTTCTGGACGATGCCGAGCTTCTTCCACCAGATGTTTTGAACAAATCGCTTGGCCCTCCCAGTCAGGGAGTTCGTCCGAGCCGATCGCCGCGTACAGTTGATAGCGGCCAGGATTTGGACACTTGGCGATGTGACACGGATGTGGGTACTCTTTCTGTTCTTTGTGGTTAATAGTGACAGAATTTATCATCGAGCGTGCTCGCCTCTTTTCGCGAGAATAGTCGGAGTGACCGTCTGGAATTGATTCTACCGCGCGTCCGCAACTTCATGCCTGGCTTCGTGGCGCCCTGAAAAGGTTTGCCAGTTCCGTCACCTGCAGTGGCGATTTCAGGCTTACGCAGCGACGGCGAATTTCGGGAAGCATTTCTGAAGCTTCCTTCCGGCTCACAAGAATCCCTTGCCGCGCCAGGGCATTAACCACCGCTTCAGAACCGGAATGTTTCCCGATAACGAAGTCCGACTGCGGCCTTCCTACTTCGCCAGCGTGGAAAAGTTCATAAGCCTTCCTGTCCTTTAACATTCCGCTGCAATGGATCCCGGATTCGTGGAGGAAAGCTGCTTGGCCAGTGATGGGCTTGTTGCTGTGGATGCTGCGGCCTGAGGCCTTCGCCACCAGGGCGCACAAGCCGTCAAGAAGCTCTGTTCTCAGCGGCGGATCCAGCCGGAGAGAGTGGCGTAGGGCCATCGCTACCTCTTCCAGCGCGGCATTGCCGGCGCGCTCTCCCAATCCGTTCACCGTGACGCTGACGCAATCGGCTCCCCCTTGGACAGCGCTGATCGTGTTCGCCGTGGCCATTCCAAGGTCATTATGGCCATGAAACTCCAGGCAAGTGTCACCGGCAACAGCGCGAAGATTTTGGAACGCCTCATGGGTCTCGATCGGATTCCATCTGCCCACCGTGTCCGCTATACGCACCCGATTGACGCCACTTCCGCAGGCCAGAGCGACAAACTCGCGCAGGTAGTTCAGTTCCGTGCGCGAGGCATCCTGGGCGCCGACGGATACGTGATCGAAACGGGCACGCGCTTTACGTACAATGCGGGGCAACTCTTCCGCGATCCAATCGCGCGTCTTGCCGATGGTCCACAGTTGGGTATGCGAGACAGGAAATGCGATATGCACGGAACGTAGTTCGCAGGCACGAGCGCTCTCGACGTCATGAGCCGTTGCCCGGCACCAGCCGGTGAATCGGATGGGCAAGCCCAGCGCCAGCAAAGCGCGGATGTCTTCGCGTTCGCTCTCTCCCATGGCTGGAATGCCACATTCCAGTTCAAGGATGCCGAGTTGGCAGAGAGCGTTCGTGATCGCAAGCTTCTCGTCGCGCGAGAAAACCACGCCCGCGGCCTGTTCGCCGTCGCGTAGCGTGGTGTCGATGATCCACGGAGCCTGTCCGCTGCTGGCTTTCATCTTCCTCTCGATGTTCTGACGCTGCCCTAGGCGAGCGCTCCTTCTGCGACTCGACCCTCGCCAATCGCGTCGAGAATTTCGTCAATCTTCTCTTCGTTCACTTCGCCATACCACTGGCCTTCGGGATAAACGATCATCACCGGTCCGTGCTCGCATTGCTTCAGGCATCCGGTGCTCGAAACCCTTGCGTCCAGATTGCGGTCGATGATTTCCGTCTCGATATATTGCAGCAACGAGACGGATTCCTTACGGTGGCAGACGCCTTTGGCCTCACCCGCCACCCGAAAGCTTGCACAAACAAGAATGTGATGCTCTGGTTTTTCCATGCTGGATCTCCTTTCAAACCCTTATGAACAACCCATGCCCGAACCTTCGCACTCCGACCCGCATGCGCGGAACGGTTTGCGCATCGAGGCCGGCACGTCTCCAGATTCATACAGAGTGGAAACCGCCTGGGAAATCAAGCCGGACATCTCGATCACCTTCAGGCCCGCTTGCTCCATTGCCCAGCGCGGCTTTCGGCCCACTCCGCTGACGATCACTGCGCGGCAGTCGTGAATCGTTTGTGCCAGTTCGCACCAGCGTCCCAAGCCGTCCCCAGGCTCAGGAGTAGCGCGAGTTTCGATGAGGCGCGGATTGGAATCGCCCGGGCCGAAGATCCACAATCGTGTGGCCTCGCCAAGATGCTGATTGACCAGGAAACCCTCCAGGCTGGCGACCGCCACATAGGGACGGCCCGGGTCGGCGTCGACGAGTTGGCCGTCGAGGGGCCCGTCGGCGCAGGCGCGCATGAGGGTGACCAGATCGTCACGCTGCGGTTCTCCTAACAATCCCACCGCATCGGCCCGGCAACGCGTGCAATGTTCCATTTGCGGGAGGTATGCCTGCACCGCCTTCCGCAACCGCCGCATGGGTTCGGACCCCAGTTGCTCGCGATCTTCAAACAGCGTGTCCTTGACCGGATAGAGCGGAATGCAATTCATGATGTCGACCCCGAGCGCGCGCATTTCTACCGCCACGTCTTCAATATGCGCGTCGTTGATGCCGGGCACGACGATGGTATTTACCTTTACAATGACGCCGCTGCTCTTGAGCATCTTGATCGCGCGTTTCTGACGCTCCCACAGCAAACTCGCGGCAGCTTCGTTGCGATAGATCGCGCGTCCGTCGCGCACCCAGGCATAGATCTGCGCTCCAACGGCGGGATCAACGGCGTTCACCGTGAAGGTGACGTGGCTTACCTGCAGCTGCGCTAGCTCCGCGACATAGGGTTCTGCGTTCAAACCGTTGGTCGCCACGCAAAGCAGTATCTCCGGATACTTTTCGCGAACCAGGCGTAGAGTTTCCATCGTTTCTCCCGGATTCGCAAACGGGTCGCCCGGTCCAGCGATGCCGACCACTTTGAGGTAGGGCGCTTTGTCGACGGCACGATCGAGATATGCCAAAGCCTGGTTGGGCGATAGCACACCGCTGGTCACACCCGGACGACTCTCGTTCGCGCAGTCGAACTTGCGGTCGCAATAGTTGCACTGGATGTTGCACCGGGGCGCGACCGGCAGATGGATCCGGCCGGTGCGATGGCGCACGTCCGAGTTGAAACATGGGTGTTGCGTTAAGTCCAGTGCCATCGCGACCTCCTCATATATAGCTGTAGCCAATTTCGGCTGTTTGTTGCTTGTATTCAAGCAGCGCGTTGACGATGCGATCGAAAAGCTGTTGCGTCCCGCGATAACCGAGATGCAGAATGCGTTGTCCTCCGATTCGGTCGTGAATGGGGAATCCCACGCGCACCAGCGGGATGCCAAGATCGCGCGCGATTCCATACCCTTTGCTGTTGCCGATCAGCAGATCTGGTTTGAGCAGCTTTGCTTTCTCGCCGATGGACATGAAATCGGTGTCATCACAGACTTCCGTCACCCCGGGCGAACTCGGCGCAACTTCTGCAATGGCTTGTCGGAGCGCTCCACTTTTTCCACCGGACGCGCACAAAACCGGGATGATTCCAATCTCGGCCAAGAGCGCTGCCAAGCCCACGACCAGATCCTCCTCGCCGTAAACAATGGCGCGTTTGCCGAAAACGTATTTGTGGCCATCCACGTAAGAGTCGATGAGCCGCCCGCGCTCCAGGTCGTGCTTGCGGGAAACTGGCCGGTCCGCAAATTTCTTTAGGGTCGAGAAGAATCGGTCGGTTTCGTTGATTCCGATGGGCAGACCGAGGCGATGCGCTAGGACGCCAAAGGTGCGCTCCAGAAATGCCGCCGCCGTGTCGCGCTCACGGACGGTTCTTCCGAATTCGATAGAGGCGCGCGCTCCGGCTGCCGAGCGAATCCCCTGAATCGGCGTGCCGCCGGCAGGAATCTTCTGGTAGGCGTCGAGCGCAGGGCCATCGAGCGTTTCCGAGTAGTCCGGCAACACGATTGATGGGATCTCGAAGTCCTCTGCAATCTCCTTGAGATAACGAATATCTGCCGCTGAAACCATTCCCGGGAAAAAGTTGACGTGATGATGAGATGTTGCTTCCGGTGTGGCAAGTGTTTCGACCACCGAGCGAACCGCGGCATGAAAACCATCGACGTGCGTACCGCTGTAGCTGGGCGTGGAAACATGAACCAGTTGCGGCGCGTGGCCTTCGGTTCGCCCGTCCTGGCCTTCGGACAGCGCGTATTCGCGAACCATCGCGGCGACGTCTTCGCCGATGGTTTCACAAAGGCATGTAGTCGCAACGCCGATCATGCTGGGCTTGTACTGCGCGGTCACGTTCTGCAAGCCGCGGCGGAGATTCTCTCCACCACCGAAGATGGCGCTGGACTCGCTGAAGCCCGAGGCCGCAATATCCATGGGCTCCCGGAAATGGCTGATGATGTAACGGCGCATGTACGTCGCGCAACCCTGCGAGCCGTGCAGGAATGGCACCGCTCCCTCGATTCCGCGAAACACCAGGCTCGCACCCAACGGCGCGCAGAGCTTGCACGCATTCCGGGTTGAGACATAATTGGGCAGCGCTGCCGGCTTCTGAAGGATGTTCAGGCTCGCGGTCATATTCGTAACGGCGCTCGTATCGGCGCTCATACCGCCATATCCTTCCGCTTGCGCGACGTGAATTGCCAGACCGGGCTCATCACGGTGGAATGCACTTCGCGTGCAAAATTGACCATGCCGGCAAATCCCGCCAACGCTTCCTTGCGTTCGTGATTGTGGTCGCAGAACCCCACGCCGAGCTTGTAGGCGATGGGTCGCTCCTTCACGCCGCCAATGAACAAATCGACTTCTTTCTCCTGGAGAAATCCCGCAAGTTCCAGCGGATTCGAATCATCGACGATGATCGTGCCTTCGTCGCACAATTCGCGCAGTTGTTCGTAATCCTCCCGGCTGCCGGTTTGCGAACCTACGAGCACGGTTTTCATGTCGAGCAGCCGCAGGGCGCGCACCAGGGAAAATGCTTTGAATGCCCCGCCGACGTAGATACCGGCCTTCTTGCCTTGCAAGTCCCGCCGGTACTGGTTGATGTGCGGCATGACCTTGTCAATTTCCTGGTGCACCAACTCTTGGGTGCGTCGCATGATTTCTGGGTCCTTGAAGAAGCGCGCAGTGTCGTATAACGCCTGCGCCATGTCTTCAATCCCGAAGTAGGAGACACGCAAGAACGGCGTTCCCCACCGCTCCTTCATGCTCTTCGCCAGATACATCATGGAACCGGAACACTGCACCAGGTTCAGCGCGGCTCCATGCGCGCGGCGAATGTCGTCAACGCGGCCATCGCCGGTGATGCAGGCGACCACCTGGATGCCCATGCGTTCGAAGTATTCGCGGATCATCCAAATCTCACCGGCCAGATTGAAGTCGCCCAGGATATTGACGCTGGTGGGGACGATGCCTTCCGTGGAAGCAGTTCCAATCAACTGAAACAGGGCTTCGCAGGCGGCGCGATAGCCATCCTTCTTTGTCCCTTTGAATCCCTCGGAATGAACCGGGAGCACCGGAATGCCTTTCGCCTCGCTGGCCTGCTTGCAGATCGCGTTTACGTCATCGCCGATAATGCCGGCGATACAGGTGGCATAGACAAATGCCGCCTTGGGATGATGAGCGTCGATCAACTCGCACAGCGCGGCGAACAGTTTCTTTTCGCCTCCGCGAATTACGTCCATTTCCTGCAAGTCAGTCGAGAAGCTCAGACGATGCAGTTGCGGACCGGAAGAACGGGCGCCGCGGATATCCCAGGTGTACGAAGCGCATCCGATAGGCCCGTGGACAACGTGAAGAGCATCGGCAATGGGATAGAGCACAACCCGCGAACCGCAGAAAACGCAGGCACGTTGGCTGACAGACCCAGCCGCGCTCTGTTTTTCGCAGTCGATCTGGAAGGGCTGTTCGCCCTTTCGATAGACCTGCCGCTCGCGTTCGTGCAGAACATCCGTCATCCAGTTCTCCAGCCTCCTTCATTGCCATTACATCGTTAGTTCGAATTTTTCTTCCAATGCTTCGCGATCCTGCCGATCCATGAACGCGTTCAGAATCTTTTCGAGCAGATACATCCCGCCCCGATATCCGACAGTTGGGAAATACGCGTGGCCGACGCGGTCGAGAATCGGGAAGCCATGGCGAACAAATGGAATGTTTTCGTCGCGCGCAATGTATTTCCCGTACGTATTGCCGATCAACAGATCCACCGATTCCTGCTTGATCCACTGGTGCATCAGGAACATGTCCGCCCCTGGCCCTTTGCGAATCTTCACGTCGGGAACGGAGTCGCCCAGCACCGCTCGCACGCGTTTTTCGAACCGCGTCGAGGGAGTGCCGGTAACGATGTACACCGGTTTCATATCCAAGCACACCAGGAAATCGCAGAGCGAGACCAGTTGGTCGGGGTCGCCCCACAACGCAACCCGCTTGCCGTGGATGTACTGGTGCATGTCGGCGATCATGTCGAGCAGGCGTCCGCGTTCGTCAGTGATAATGTCGGGTACTTTCACTCCGGCCATGACTCGCATCGCCTCGATGAAGCGGTCCGTCGCCTGCAGGCCGATCGGCAACTCCAGCATCTCGTTGGCCACTTCGCACTTCTCTTCCAGTGCGCTGGCGGCACGCGTCGAGGCGGAATGTCCGAGGCCGATGGTTCCAATGCTGTCGCCTGCACTGCGAATCTGAGCCACGGTTGCGCCCCCTTTGGGGTAGAGCTCGTGCTTGCCCGTCTGCGGCGCATCAAGAACATCGGAGGTGTCCGGAAACATGACCACATCGACGCCCATCCGGTGCGCCAGGCATTTCAGTTCCCGCATATCGGGCGGTTCCACCCATCCCGGAAGAAGGTTGATCTGCTTCTTGTCCTCTCCCGTACCTTCAGAGAAGTTCGTCACCAGCGACTTGGCCATGTTCGCAAAACCGGTAATGTGTGAACCCACGTAGCTGGGCGTGTTCGCATGAATGGCGTGTTTGCCTTCGGGAATTTTTCCGTCGGCCTTAGCTTTGCTGATGATTTGAGAAATGTCGTCGCCGATCGTCTCCGATAGACAAGTGGTGTGGACCGCGACTATATCCGGGTTATAGACGGTAAAGATCGTCTCGAAGGCTTGCAGCAGATTTGCCTGGCCGCCGAAGACCGACGAGCCTTCCGTGAATGAACTCGTGGCCGCCATCACCGGTTCCTTATAGTGACGGGTGAGCGTGCTGCGGTGATAAGAGCAGCAGCCCTGCGAACCGTGACTGTGCGGCAGACAGCCATGGACGCCGAGAGCAGCGTACATTGCGCCGATCGGCTGGCAGGTCTTGGCCGGGTTGATCGTCAGGGCCGTTCGTTCGGTGACCTCAGCGGTCGTGTGTCGTAAGAGCATAGAACTCCCTTCTCGTGAAAAGACGCGTTGCTTCAGTGCTATCGACTGCTAGTCGGCTGCCAAGGGCGAAGGTTCTGGTTGCGGCGCGAACGTTTGCCAGGGGGCCTTCACCAATGACCAGACCTTCATATTGACCATGCGATCGATCTCCCGGTAGAAGTTGATTGCGCCTTCAAAGCCGGCATAGGGTCCGCCGTAGTCATAGCTGTGCAATTGCTTGCAGGGGATTCCCATCTTCTGCACCGTATATTTTTCCTTGATGCCAGCGCAGAAGATTGCGGGTTTATAGAATTCGATCAGACGCTCTGTCTCGTGGTGGCTGATGTCGTCGATCACGAGAGTGCCATCCTCCATCTCCGGCATCATGCCCACGTAATCCTGAAATTCGAGTTCGGGATTGGTGAGTTGTGCTTTGCGCTCTTGGCTCAGGCGCGGCATGTAACGCGTTTCGTCCGGTCGCACTTCCACTTCTTCTATATTCTTGCTGTCCGCATCGACTTTGATCGTCGGCAGCACTTTCCGCCCTTCGTAGTCGTCGCGATGTCCAAACTCGTAGCCGGCGGCAACGATCTCCATCCCCATCTCGTTAAACAGCACCTGGTAGTGATGCGCGCGTGAGCCGCCGACGAACAGCATCGCTGTTTTTCCCTGGCATCGAGACTTCACATCTTTCTGCGCCACGTCGACCTTCGGCATCTCCTCGGCGATCACCGTTTCCACCTTGGCCTTGAGCTCCGCATCATCGAAGTACTCCGCAATTTTTCGCAGCGATTTCGCGGTGGCGGCAGCGCCAATAAAATTGATCTTGAGCCATGGGATGCCGAATTTCTTCTCCATCATTTCGGCCACATAGTTGATGGAGCGGTGGCACATCACCAGGTTCAGATCGGCCGTGTGAGAATTCGCCATGCTGTCATAATCCGAGTTGCCGCTGAAGGTGGCGATAAGCTTGATGCCGCACCGGCGGAACAGATCCTCGATAACAAAAGCGTCGCCTCCGATGTTGTACTCGCCCAGCAGGTTGATCTTGAACTTGTCTTCGTGAGCCAATTCGTTCAAACCAATTACGTGCTTGAAGAGCTGGTTGTTCGCGATATGGTGCCCGGCAGACTGACTGACGCCGCGATAGCCTTCGCAGCTAAACGCAAAAACATTGATGCCGAGTTCCTCCTTCATCTGCCGAGCAACAGCGTGCACGTCGTCTCCAATCAGCCCGACCGGACACGTCGAAAACACGGCAATCGCCTTTGGGTGGAAGACGTCGTAGGCTTCCTTGATTGCTGCCTTGAGTTTCTTCTCGCCACCGAAGACGATCTCTTGTTCCGTCATATCCGTGGAGAGACAATAAGTTATAAAGTTGGGATCCGAATCAGATGGCGGACGCGTCTGGTTCCGCCGCGTCAACCAGGCGTAGAACGAGCAGCCAATCGGGCCATGCACAATGCTTAGAATGTCGCGACTGGGGCCGATCACGACGCCTTTGCAACCGGCATAGGCGCATCCGCGTTGCGTAATAATCCCCGGGCTGGAACGAACGTTGGCCTTGATCTCCGGAACCGAACCATCGGCGCCCAGCTCCGTAACTACGATCTGCTCGCCGCGTTTCTTCCCCAGCTTCTTCGGATAAATCGCCACCATTTCTTTTTTTACTTCGTGGGCATCGTGGGCCATGATTCTCTCCTCTGGATGAACACCGGCTGCGTCGTGTCGACTCTCGTTCGTCTCTCGGCTCTCGCGCTGGCCTAATCGCAGGCCAGCGTATTTGCGGGCGTGGCTGCGGCCAGATCAATTTCCGCTGGCGTCGCATCGGCGTCTTGTCCCAACTCCTCCGCCAATCCGAAATCCATGAGCAGCTTCTCGAGCGCCGACATCTCCAGCGGTTTCGGAATGACGAACATCCTGTTCGCATCCATGGCTTTGGCCAGATTCCGATACTCGTCCGCTTGCGGGCAGGTCGGCTTCCAATGAATGACCGTCTTGCGGTTGATTTCCGCGCGTTGCACATCGTTATCGCGCGGCACGAAGTGAATCATTTGGGTGCCGAGTTGGCGAGCAAGTTCTTCGATCATCTCCCGTTCGTTATCGACCTTGCGGCTGTTGCAGATGATGCCGCCCAGGCGTACTCCACCGGCATTGGCGAACTTCACGATGCCCTTGCAGATATTGTTGGCCGCATACATCGCCATCATCTCGCCTGAACAGACGATGTAAATCTCCTGCGCCTTGCCTTCGCGGATCGGCATGGCAAACCCGCCGCACACCACATCGCCGAGCACGTCGTAAAAAACGTAGTCCAAGCCGATGGATTCCTTGTAGGCGCCGAGCTGCTCCAGCAGGTTGATCGAGGTGATGATGCCACGCCCGGCGCAGCCCACTCCCGGTTCCGGTCCGCCGGACTCGGTGCAATATGTATTTCCGAATCCGACACGGCGGATATCTTCCAGGTCCACTTCTTCGCCCTCATCGCGTAACGTGTCCAGCACCGTCCGCTGCGCGAGGCCACCTAACAACAGGCGCGTCGAATCCGCCTTTGGATCGCAGCCCACCACCATCACTTTCTTTCCCATCTCCGCCAAGGCTGCCACTGTGTTCTGTGTGGTTGTCGATTTGCCAATGCCGCCCTTACCGTAAATAGCTACCTTCCTCATAATCCATCTCCTTATGAATCACATCTTCTTCAGAATCGGGTGTTTTGCGTTCGAGGCGTAATAGTCCCCTTACAAGGATCGCCGGATCAATCTGGCACTGATCAATCCCGTTCCTCGTGTGCGAATACAGTGGTCCACGCAAGCGGCTAGTCAGCCACGGTTGCCACGACATTCTGTTTGCGAACGATTGCTCGAATCAAGGAGCAGGTGACAGAAGCATTCTTTTCAGTGCTTCCTGTGAAAGGCGGGTGTGGCCCTGTCGCTGCGACAATCGTGGTCTCCGAATGGAACAGCAGCGACACTCTTCACAACTTGACTGAAGCATAAGATGAACACATTCGGAAGTCCAACGCATTGTTTCGATGTTAACGACTACGAAAACAAATAAGCCAGACCTATATCCGACCCCCAGGAGACAGTACCAAAGTAACGCTGCGACGTTTCGCGTGATGCGCAGGATAAAAACTTTTGATTGGACGCTCGCTGTCATTCCCCCTAGGCTATTTACAAAAGTCCGTGGTTGGTTTCGATCAACGCAATCGTGGGTGGGAGAAAGTGGTTGCAGTGTATGGAGGGATCAAAAGACGCCCGCGCGGAATCGTGGCAGCTCGCCATCCTGCATCGCACGAGCAGAGTCGTTAGCTCCGGATTGAGCATCGACGAGATGCTGCGTGAGCTGATCGCAATAACCATCGAAATCACGGCGAGTGACGCATGTCTGGTTTATCTTCCGGACGACAGCACCCGTGACGTTGTGTTGCGCGCCTCTCAGCTGCCCCACGACGCAGAAATTGGGCAGGTACGACTCCGCATGGGTGAAGGAGTAACGGGCTGGGTCGCCGAGCACAAGTCTGTCGTCGCCCTCTCCAGCAAAGCGTTTTCCGACCCTCGTTTCAAAACGTTTTCCGCTCTGGTAGAAGACACTTACGAGGCGCTGCTCTCGGTTCCGCTCGTTTCTGGCGGCGAAGTGATCGGAGTCCTCAATGTTCATCATCGCGACCCTCACGTGCACACACCCGACGAGATCGCGCTGCTGAGTTTCGTGGGAGAGCAGATGGGCATCGCTTTGGCGTGTTCGCATTTGGCGGATGCGCACGTGCTTCTTCAGGAAGAGGCGAGCCAGATTCGACAGCAGCTCGAAGATCGCAAACTGCTGGAACGCGCAAAAGGTTTCTTGCAGCAGCGGTTCACGCTGACAGAGCGTGAGGCGTATCGGCGGATGCGCGATGAGAGCCGGCGCTTGCGCCGTCCGATTCGGGAAATCGCGCAAGCCGTCCTCATAGTCGAGACGCTCGTTCAGGAACGGCCGAGCCTTCTAACCCAGGAGGTCAAGGACCTAGATTGAGCCCTGCATCTAGGGTGCTAGCGCGGGCTGCGCAAGCGCCAAGTTCAAATCAAACAACTCCAGCAGCTGTCCTCTACCCGGATCGTCGGCTAACCCAGTTATCCAGAAACGGGCTTCGAGGAGATCAATGGCGATCCCCCGGAAGAGGGGATCTTAGAGGCCCCGAAGGGATTCGAACCCCGTTTCCGTAACCGGAATGAAAACAAATAACTTATTGAAAATTAAGCACGCTCAAAACTACAGAAACGCGCGAAAGGAGGATATTTGGTACGTAATAGGTACATGGATTCTGATCACTCTGTATTTGCCTCGCACGTCAACACTTGTGCGTTTCTCGTTCCTAATCCGGCCAGATCTCCCAGAAGCCGACTTCTGGCCCGCCTTGTTGAAGGTCCGTCCCGGATCCAGTTTCTGCGCTACCGCTTGCGCACCTCCAACTGCACTGGCCGCGCGACTGAAGCGATTTCGGGATCGTAGTATTCGTAAACTTTCGACTTGAAGGTTCGAGCTCGAATGGGATACTTGGCGCGCAGCCGATATTTCAAGGTGACCACTTCTCCGGGAGCAAACGAATCAAAGTAGAG
>JBEKWL010000017.1:0-33194 GCA_049513095.1 Terriglobales bacterium | reverse complement strand
GCGGTCGCAGTCTGGGGGTTGGCGCTCGGGGGGAGTTTTGCCTGGAATGTGACGCTGTCGGTGGTCGCACGGCTGTTTTACTACGCCGTGGTTTGCGCCGCAGTGATCGCTTTGCGGCGAAAGCAGCCGCTGGCCGCAGGTTTCCGGCTGCCTGGGGGACAGGTGCTGGCCGTGCTGGGGGTGGGGATAGCCGTGGTGCTGGCGACCCAGACGGATTTCAGTAAGTCGCTGATCCTGGCGGCGACGGTCGGAGCGGCTTTGCTGAATTGGCTGTGGGCGCGAAAGAAGCGGGTGGTGGAATAACGGATTGCCGCGTCTTTGAGAGCGCGACCAAATCGCCGAACGCGTAGCGAATTCGCAAATGCCTCCCATCGCACAATCGTCGACAGTTTTCCAGAGCGGCGGCAAGCCGATCCGCCTCGACGCCTACTTGCCGACGGCAACTGACGGCCCCGTTCCTGCGGTCATTGCGCTCTACGGTGCCGGGGGCAGCGTGTCCGGCATGGAGCGCTACGCTGGTATGCTCGCGGCCCAGGGGTTCGCGGTTTACCTGCTTCATTATTTTGACCGCACCGGCATTGAATCTGCCGACAAGCCGACCATCATGCGCAACTTTCCGCTGTGGATGAAAACTCTCTGGGATGCAACCAGTTTTGTCGAAACGCAGCCGCCAGTCGATGGCAAGCGCATCGCTCTCCTGGGTTTTTCGCTCGGAGCTTACCTCGCGCTCGCCAATTCCGCCATCGACCATCGCGTAAGAGCCGTCGTCGAATTCTTCGGAGGCATGCCCAAAGAAATGAACCTTTTCATGAGACGCCTCTGCCCGGTGCTGATCCTCCACGGCGAGGCCGACTCGACCGTCCCCGTCGAAGAGGCCTACCAGTTGCAGAAGTTACTGGAAAAAAAAGGCATTCCCTACGAAATCAAAATTTATCCCGGCGCTGGCCACGGCTTCGAGGACCAGACCATCTGGCGCGACGCAGGTCTAAGGAGCCTGCAATTTCTGCAGAAATACCTTGGGGCTTAATGACATTGTCGCAGCTCAATTGGTGAAGTCGCCTGGTTGCGACAGTCACTCAGGGTTCGACGTCGCCTAATGCCACGAGCGCGTCAGGGCGCGGTAGCCCGAATACACCTTTAACTTCATCAATTGCGTAGACTTCCAACTCAGAAATCTGGCCACCCCTGCAATGAAGAATGACGCCAACCTGTATGCCTTCGGGCGACTTACCGACGAAATCTGCAACCAGTTCAGAGCCGCCGTCTATGTGCTTGCCATCTACGGCGAGATCTATCGTGGGGCAACCACAGGTGCAACGACTCACTACACTGACGCGAGGAATTTGCGGTGCATACTTCGCAGCACTTGGGGAGCCGTTTGCGATCAGCCACTCCAAGAGCATTCGCTCGTCAGTCGTGAGCGGCCTGTTTTCGGGAGCACGGTAGTGCTTGGCTTCTACCATGAAGCAATGGTAGTCGGTTTCTTTGTCAATTGTTGCAAAATCCCGATTTCACTTATTGACCGCGGAACGTGCAACTGGCGTGTTGCTGGCCGCAATGATGATTGCAACGGGACTCTCAAATCCGCGAAAAACGAAACGGTGCGCTAAGCAAGCGCGCCGGGAGCATCACGGCGGCCCAGACCAGGGCAAGTGCCCCGTGGACGGCGATCCCGACCAGGCGGAAGGGCAGCAACAGCAACCACACGATGGGATAGAGGATCAGTGCCAGCAGTGCCACGGGCCAGCACAGCACGAAGAGAAGACACCAAAGCAGGAAGGCGATCATGGGGACACCTCCTCCTGAGTATGATACGCAGGCGGAGGGAAAAAGTTCTCTGCCGGCTACTGATTCAATCTTTCCAGATGCCGAAATCCGTCGGTGGCCGCGAACATCGCTGCGGCGATGGTTCCGTTGTAGGCCATGTGCACCAGGAAACCTGCGGCGACTGAATCTGTTCTGGCCCGCACCACGCCGAGAACCACGCCCACCAGGAAGATTAGGAGCACCGATGCCCACGAGTATCCGTACTGAGCGGCGTGCATCAGGCCGAATCCCAAGGCGGTCACGGAAATTCCTGTGCCCATTCCGAAGCGGCGCGCCAGAACAGGGTAGAGGAATCCCCGGAAAAACAATTCTTCCATGAGCGGTCCAAGAGTCACGGCAAAAACCGCAACGAGAACAATCGTCGTGTGGCGCTGCAGGAGCTCATCAAAAGGAGTCTCTTTGGGAAACGGAAGAAAGTGTGCCAGGAACAGAAAAGCGATTTGCATTGCGAGCCCCACCGCCAGGAACGGCCAGATGTTCGCGGGCCAATTCCAGTGCAGGGCTTTCCAGAAGCGCGGGCTGCCCCTCTCCTTCGTAACCAGGATGTACATGTAGCCGAGCAGTAACAGGTAGGCCAGCATCTGGGCGACGATGAAAAGTTCAGGAAGCGCACTGAGGCGGAGAACTCGCGCTTTGGCGGTTGCTCCGGGCACAACCGCGAGCATGCCAAGACCGCAGGCGACCATGGCGACGATCGCCATGATCATCAGACGGAAAACATCCAGGCCGTTCCACGCCGGATCGAGCGGCGCGGCGGGGACGAGTTCCCCCGGTTGGACGTCAGGAGGGACGCCTCCGGAAATGAGACCGCCGGCGGAAACTTGGGCCGCATCCGTGGCCGGCGGCGCTGGCGTTGGACTCTCCGGGAGATCGTCGGGAGAAAAGTTCACGCCAGTTCCCCGGTGCCCGTGGGCGCGAGCACGCTTTTCGCCGACCCATTTTTTGCCGACCCATTTTTTTCTGACCCAGTGAAATACGCGCTTAGCGCCTGGCCCGTGTAGGACTTTTTCACGCGCGCGACTTGTTCGGGCGTGCCCTGGGCGACGATGCGGCCGCCTTCTTCTCCGCCTTCGGGGCCGAGATCGACGATCCAGTCGGCGTTGCGTATGACGTCCAGGTTGTGTTCGATGATGATGACCGTGTTTCCGAGATCGGTGAGACGGTGCAGCACGTCCAGCAACTTGCGTACATCGTCGAAGTGCAATCCCGTGGTCGGCTCGTCCAGCAGATAAAGAGTTTTTCCGGTCTGGCGCTTGCCGAGTTCGCGGGCAAGCTTGATGCGCTGGGCTTCGCCGCCGGAGAGGGTGACGGCAGATTGACCAAGGTGAATGTATCCGAGGCCAACGTCGACCAGCGTTTGCAGCTTTTGCTTAACCTGCGGGATGTTTTCCAGAATCTGGAGCACGTCCGACACCGGCGTTTCCAGCAGGTCGGCAATGGAAGAACCGTTGTAGTGAACCGTCAAGGTCTCGTGGTTATAGCGGCGTCCGCCGCAGACTTCGCACTGCACGTAAACGTCGGGCAGGAAGTTCATTTCGATGCGGCGCTGGCCTTCGCCCAGGCAAGCTTCGCAGCGTCCGCCCGAAACGTTGAAGGAGAAGCGTCCGGGTTTGTATCCGCGTTCGCGCGATTCGGGCAGCATGGCGTAGAGATCGCGAACCGCCGCGAAGATTCCGGTATAAGTTGCGGGATTGGAGCGCGGCGTGCGTCCGATGGGAGACTGGTCGATGCGAATGACCTTGTCGATCAGCTCCGCCCCGGTGATGGCTTTGTGCGTGCCGGGTTCCTCGCGGGAACGATAGAGCTGCCGGGCGAGCGCGCGATACAGGATGTCATTGACCAGGGTTGATTTGCCGGAGCCGGAAACACCGGTGACAACCGTCATCACGCCGAGCGGAAACACCACGTCGAGATTCTTGAGGTTGTTCTCGCGCGCGCCAAGGATGGCGATGGCTTTGCCATTCGGGCTTCGGCGCTCGGAAAGCATGGCAATCTGCTGGCGTCCGGAGATGTAGGCGCCGGTGAGCGAGGCAGGCGAGTTCATGATCTCGGCAGGCGTTCCGCTGGCGACCAACTCGCCGCCATGACGGCCAGCGCCGGGGCCGAGGTCGATGACATAGTCGGCGCGGCGGATGGTTTCTTCATCGTGCTCGACGACGAGCACGGTGTTGCCGAGGTCGCGCAGGTTTTCGAGCGCGGCAAGAAGACGCCCGTTGTCGCGATGGTGCAGGCCGATGGATGGTTCGTCCAGAACGTAGAGAACGCCGCGCAGTTTCGATCCGATTTGCGTCGCAAGGCGGATGCGCTGGCCCTCTCCACCGGAAAGTGTGGCGGCGGAGCGACCGAGCGAGAGGTAGCCGAGTCCGACGTTGTGCAGGAATTCGAGACGTTCGGTGATTTCGTGGGCGATGCGTCCGGCGATGGTCAGTTCCCTGCCGGTCAGTTTGATCTTGCGCGCGGCTTCAAGAGCGCGCGCAATCGGAAGGCTGGTGAAATCGGCAATGGACATGCCGTTCACTTTGACGGCCAGACTTTCCGGACGCAGACGCTTGCCGTGGCACACCGAACATTCGGTGGCCGACATGAAATCGAGCAGATAATCGCGATAGGTTTCGGAAGTGGAGGCTTCGAGATTCTGCCGGAGATGACCGAGAATCCCAAGAAAACCCGTCTTATTTCCGCGCTGGCTTTCGCGCTGGCCCCCGCGCTGCGGCTCGCCGTACAGCAGGAGGTTCTGAATCTTGTCGGGAAATTTCTCGAAGGGCGTCGTCAGATCAAGGCCGTAGGCTTGGGCAACCAATTGCACACCGTGAATCAGGTTCTGCGACGACGAACCGGGGCCCAGGCCGCCCTCGAGCAGCGGCTTCGACCAATCGACAATCACCTTGCCCGGATCCGGATCGTAGCGGCTTCCGAGGCCGTGGCACTCGGGACAAGCTCCGTAGGAACTGTTGAACGAAAATGATCGCGGCTCCAGCTGTGGGACGCTGATACCGCAGTCGGGGCAGGCCAGACGCTCGGAATAGAGCGTTTCGTCTCCGTTAACGACGGCGACCAGGACGAGACCGCCTCCCAGTTTCATGGCCAGCCCGACCGAGAGTTCAAGGCGGTGCTCGATTCCCGGCTTCACCAGCAGGCGATCCACGACGACTTCGATGGTGTGGTTCTTGCGCTTGTCGAGCGCGAGGTCGTCCTCCAGGTTCACCAGTTCTCCATCCACGCGGGCGCGGGAGAAACCGTGCTGGACGAGCTTCTCCATTTCTTTCTTGAATTCGCCTTTGCGACCCCGAACGATGGGCGCCATGATCATGACGCGATCGTCGGGCGTGAGCGACATGACGCGCTGCACGATCTGTTCGGCCGACTGACGGCTGATGGGTTTGCCGCAATTCGGGCAATGGGGCACGCCGATCGAAGAGTAGAGCAGGCGCAGGTAATCGTAGATCTCGGTAATGGTGCCGACAGTGGAACGCGGACTGCGGCTGGTGGTTTTCTGCTCGATGGAGATCGCTGGACTGAGGCCGTCGATCGAGTCGACGTCGGGGCGCTCCATCTGGTCGAGAAACTGGCGGGCATAGGCGGAAAGCGTTTCCACGTAGCGCCGCTGACCTTCGGCGTAAATCGTATCGAACGCGAGCGAGGATTTGCCCGAGCCGCTCAGACCGGTAATGACCGTCAAAGTGTTGCGAGGAATCTCGACGTCAATATTCTTCAGGTTGTGCTGGCGCGCGCCGCGCACCGAAATCTGGGTGATGGCCATTTACGCAGTACTTTGTGGACTTCCGTAACGTGGACGGGTCCTAAGAATTGTTGGAGAGTAGAGATACGCAGTTCGATTCCCGTATCTTAGTTGTTAACAGCGGCGGGGGTCAAATGCGGATAAATTAGATTATTTGCAGCCGCGCGCTTCACAGGGTGGCTGCCAGCAAGGGCCTGTAACGTGAACGCAGTCTTCGTAGTTTTCTTAATCAGCAGCACTGCAATCTTAAGCGTGATTCTGGGTGTATTCGGAGCCTATTGCGCGATTTGCGGCGTGTTGGCCGCCGTCAACCCCTCTCGACCATCCCATGCCCTTTCGGCGTTGGTACCCCATCAAAGCCACGTAAGCGGCGACTAAGCGCACCGCCGCAACCTTTATCCAAGAAATAGTGTCACCTTTGCGTGCCCAGAGATAACAGGCTACTGCTGCGGCGGCGGTGTCGGCTGCTCTGGAGTCGGCTGCTGTGGAGTCGGATTAATCATGGCTCCGCCGGACTGCTGCTGTTGTTTGCGGAGTTCCTCGAGAATCTGCTCGGGGGTCTTCGGCCCCGCGTTGGGCTGACTTGACTCGGGCTGCCCCTGCTGATCCTGGGCATTGGGCGGCACACGCTGTCCGGGCTGAGGTTGTCCGGGCTGGGGCTGGGCTTGATCGTCCTCCGCGTTATCCTGATCATCATCTTTGCTATCGTCGTCTTCGGCATTCGCCGCTTGTGCACGCCCCGGTTGTGGGGCGATAACCTGCCGGTTGAACGGCTGAGCCGAGGGAGCGCCGCTCGCAGCGGTCTGGGTGTCTCCCGACGACGGCTTTGCCATAAGGATCACGCTCGAAACCGCCGTGGGATCCGAGTTTGACCCCAGCATTACGTAATTGAACGAGGTGCCGTTGAGCAACATCGCCAGCACATCCCGTGGCGCTCCCGGGCCCAGGTCCGCGACCACTCGCTCGCTTGCGTTCTGAGGAATTTCAATCGAAGCCCCCGTCAGCTTGCGCACATCGCGCAGGATTTCGCTTAAGGTCGAATTATGGGCCGAGATCGCCAGCAACCCGCCCTCAAAGCTGACTTTCGCGGGCGTGGCCGGGATCTGGTCCATCGGCACCTGACTCAGCGGACCGCTCTTTAACGGCGGGAGCACGAGTGGCTTCTGGGCCTGAGTCTTGGTCTTGTGGGATTTGTGCTGCGCGGCGGTGGTCGGCACGGCGGCCGGGGCAGGTGTCTGAGCGGGGGCCGGAGCAGCTGTCGGCGCGGCGGAAGGCGCCGGCGTGGCCGGTGTCTGCGCAAGAAGGACCGGAGCTGCCAGCCAGAACCCCAAAGCAATCCATCTGCGTGTGCGCGGCATCAGAATCTCCCCGTTTTTGCTAGCGGCTGCTGGCTCCGCAGCCACTGCGCCCTGGCTGATTCTACCACCCCTAGAACGCCGGACGTCCTTATTTCTTGCGTATAGATGACCTAAGACTCATTGTAGGTATAGCCCTTGCAAGCATTTAGACTCCCTTCGACTTTAACTGCGCGTAAAATGCCAGCGGAGGCTCTTCCTTTGGGTATTGCTTCAGAACCTACGCTCCGGAATTGGCGGCACCGCCGGCGATGGCGATGGCTGTGGCTGCTGCTGCTCGGAGCATCGGCCCACGCTCAGACCTGCCAGAGCGCCGCGGACATGGATGCCCCGGTGCGCACGGCGCTCGAAACCGCGGCCAGGCGCTATTTCGAAATGTCGGCGCGCGGCGATGTGGCTGCCCTGCAAAAAAACTCCATCGCCTCCGTGGCTGCCAGCTTTGCCGGAATTGAAGCCGCACTCAAAGAGAACCAGGCCGCCTTCACCGGGGCGCAAGCAACGGTTCGGCCGCCCTTTTTGCTGACCGCCGATGGCCCGGAACCGCTCGCGCGCGCTGAATTTCTGTGCGGAGTATTTGGGCCGTCGGGTCAGACGAAAGACAGCACGGTATTTGTCCTCAATAATCTGCCGCCCGGCAAGTACGGCGTAACCATTCTCGACGTGAACGGCGGTCAGGATCCGAGGACGCTGGCTTTCGTCCTGCAGCAGGCAGGCGCCGACTGGAAGCTGGCAGGTTTTTACGCCAGAGCCTCGCAGGCGTCCGGACACGATGCCGCATGGTTCACGCAACGAGCCCGCGATTTCAAGGCTAAAGCACAGAATCACAACGCCTGGTTGTACTACCGTGAGGCGATCGCCCTGTCCTCCCCCGTGGACTTCATGAGCACGCTCGCCACCGACAGACTCTACGACGAGGCCCAGGCAGCGCAACCCGCCGATATGCCCGCGAACGGAAGTACTCGGGATATGAGCGCCGGCGGCAAGGTCTATCATCTGACCGATATCTTTCCGCTGGCGGTAGGCAGCGACCTTGACGTGGTAGTAAAGTACCAAGCCGCCGATGTATCGAACACCGCGCTCACGTTTCAGGAAAACACGGCCGTGATCAAGGCACTGGTGGCGAAGTTCCCCGAATTTCGCGAAGCCTTTGCCGGGGTGGTAGCGCGAGCCGTGGAGCCCTCCGGCCGCGACTACGGTTCGCTCATAGAAATGAAGGATATCAAGTGATTGAATCATTGAGCCATTGACGCATTGAATCACTTGGCAGAGCGACTCAATGATTCAATTACTCAATGATTCAATGCTCTCTCCAGTTGCCTTCCCTATCCCGCGGGATTACTATTTCTCAAGTTCAGTTCGCCGCAACGTCACCTCTCACTCGATTTCGTTCAAAGGAGGATGTATGGGCATCGCAGTTTCCCCGATCCAGATTGATTCACGCGTCAGCGACTTCATTGAGAAGCCGCGCAAAATGCTGATCGACGGCAAGTGGGTGAATGCCGCGTCGGGCAAGACTTTCCCAACCTATAACCCTGCTACCGGCGAAGTCCTGGCGCAGGTCGCGGAAGGCGATCGGCAGGACATTGACGCGGCCGTGAAGGCCGCGCGCAAGGCGTTCGACAGCGGTCCCTGGTCGCGTCTGACGGCCTCCGACCGCGGCAAGCTGGTGTGGAAACTGGCCGACCTGCTCGAGCAGCACATCGAAGAATTCGCGACACTGGAAACACTCGATAACGGCAAGCCGCTCACCGTGGCGCGGGGCGCCGATGTTCCGCTCGCCGTCGATATGTTCCGCTATATGGCGGGATGGGCGACCAAGCTCGAAGGCACGACCATTCCGCTCTCGGTAATGTACACGCCCGGCGCAAACTACCATGCTTATACTCTCCGCGAGCCGGTCGGGGTCGTGGGCCAGATTATCCCGTGGAATTTCCCGCTGCTGATGGCGGCGTGGAAGCTGGCGCCGGCGCTGGCCTCGGGATGCACCGTGGTGTTGAAGCCGGCCGAGCAGACGCCGCTCTCCGCGCTGCGCCTGGGCGAGCTGATTATGGAAGCCGGATTCCCGGATGGTGTGGTAAACATCGTCCCGGGATATGGCGAAACGGCGGGCGCAGCTCTGGCCGCCCACGACCTGGTCGATAAGATTGCGTTTACCGGATCGACGGAAGTGGGCCGGCTGATCGTGCACGCGGCCGCTGGAAATCTGAAAAAAGTTTCGCTCGAACTCGGAGGCAAGTCGCCGAACGTCGTGTTCCAGGATGCGGATCTGGAGGTGGCGATCGGCGGTGCCGCGAGCGCCATTTTCTTCAATCACGGACAATGCTGCTGCGCCGGTTCGCGTCTGTTCGTGGAGCGCCCCGTGTTTGATCGCGTGGTGGAAGGCGTGGCGGCGAAGGCCAAGAAGATCCGGGTTGGATCGGGCATGGCACCGGACACGGCGATGGGACCGCTCGTCTCCGAAGAGCAGTTGCAGCGGGTGTGCGGCTACCTGGAGATTGGATTATCGGAAGGCGCGACCGCGCTCACTGGCGGAAAGAAGATGGGCGACAAGGGATATTTTGTCGAGCCCACCGTGCTGGTAAATACGAAAGACAACATGCGCGTGGTGCAGGAAGAAATTTTCGGCCCGGTGGTGACGGCGATTCCCTTCGACAATCCGGAAGAACTTCTGCCCCGCGCCAACGGCACGGTATATGGTCTGGCGGCGGGCATCTGGACGAAGGACATTTCGAAAGCGCACCGCCTAGCGGCCGCTCTGCGCGCCGGAACCGTCTGGATCAACTGCTACAACATCTTCGACGCCGCGCTGCCCTTCGGCGGCTACAAACAGTCCGGTTGGGGACGCGAGATGGGCAAAGACGCTCTCAGTCTCTACACCCAGACCAAGGCGGTGTGCGCAAGGCTGTAGTCTGGCTTTGACCATACTCCCATCCGGTCGCACGAATTGTCGCGGCCGGATGGGATTTTTTTTCAGGAACTGACAGCGGATGGCTGAGCGCTGACGGCTGGATTTTGGAGGCGCGGGTGAGAATCGAACTCACGATAGAGGTTTTGCAGACCTCGGCCTTACCACTTGGCTACCGCGCCAAATCGAATTTTGTTGACTGATTGGTGTCCGTTCGTGTATATTCGTGTCAGTGGGAGACGATATGAAGACACGAGACGGATTGAAGATCGAACGACTCATAGCTTCCAACCGCTTGCCCCGCGCTCGCACACAGAAAGGGACTGTGTTCGAGAAGTGCGGCAAGCTGTATATCCGATTCTATCAAAACACGCGCAAGGTCACGGAGTTTTTGTGTGTAGTCGATGGAGACCACTACCGCGCGAAAACTCGGAAGGGTTTTCAACTCAGCCCCGCCGTCGATTCGCTTCGGGCTGCTCGCATGGTCGCGGTCAATGCCGCAATCGCGCCAGCGCAAGAAACGCTCATCCCTGATTTTTGGACCAACGTCTATTTGAAGTGGGCGGAATCGGAAGGACTCGCGCAAAGCACCGTTCTCGGCTATCAGAAAATTTGGAACTCACACCTAAGCGCGGAGTTTGCCGGTAAGACGCTCGCGGGATACTCCACCGCAGACGGCTACGCTTTTCTAATGTGGCTGCGCACCGAAAAGAACCTCGGGCGCCATGCGCTCGCGCACGTCCGCAATGCCGCGAGTGGAATCTTCACTCATGCGGTCACGCTGGGGAAGATCGCCGTCAACCCTTGGCATGGTCTGAAGCAGCCACGTACACCGAAGCCCGCCGACACACACGCTTACTCCGAAGGCGAAGCAATCGCGATCCTAAACGCGATCAGTAGGCCAGATGCAAAGCTCCTGTTTGCTCTGTGCGCGTTCGAGGGCCTTCGACCTTCCGAAGCGGCGGGTCTCGATTGGTCGCAAGTTGGCCGCGAATACCTCACAGTAAAATCCGCCGTTGTTAGCGGTGTCGCGACCGGGCGCCTCAAGAACGAAGGAACACAGCGCGATCTCCTCATTATCGAACCTGTAAAGTCGTTGCTTATCGAGTGGCGCGCGAAGTGTGGCGGTGTCACGGCTGGCTTGTTATTCACTGGCCGCGGCGGGAATCCGATCAATAGCAGTTCATTTGCGAAGCACACGATTATTTCTGACGTGCAAGCGGCTGGGTTGACGTGGCACGGCCTTTATGCGGGGCGCAGAGGTTGCGCAACGCGCATCAATGAGTTGTGTGGTATCAATGCGGCCTTCGCTACGCTGGGAAACTCATATCAGGTCACGGCTGCGAAGTACGTCAAGCCACAGCAAGCAGCCAGCGATGCCGGACTAAGGTCAGTATCGACGGGAGCGAATCACGCGGCCCCTTGACATACGCTTAGTGACGTGATAGTATTACTTTTTGGGGTAACTGGCTTCTCCCCACCACAAATAGAAGCTCCTCGACGGTCCTGCCGTCCTGAGTAGCAAGCGAAGTCCATCTGCCGGTACTTCCAACGGCAGCCATCGCACCCGCTGCGGAAAGTCGATGGGCATTGGCGAATCCAATAACAAGGAAACGTCTGATGTCCGTCCGAAGGTCCGCTAAACCAGCCGATCCCAACCAGCTTCTCAGCGTTGACGATCTCGCCGCGTGGCTGAAAATCTCACCGCGGTCAGCTCGGGAGTTATGCCGCGAAAGAGCGCGGGCCAACCAGCGAATCCCGATTCCTGTCATCAAATTCTCGAACCGCCAAGTCAGATTTTCCCGTGAGTCCATCATGGACTGGCTGCGACAGTTGCAGGCGGCAAAGTGATTTTGAAGCGCACCGTCCCGTGGTAGAACGAAAACCGTAGGGCTCTGCCCGAATAGCCAACGATGATCGGGGCCGCCGTTAAAGGGGAGACCACCCGATCATCGTTTGAATCTGAAAAATGAAGGGTCAAAGAACACAATGAAGAACGAAGTAGTTTCCTCCGCATCCACCCCCGAACAACCAGATTTCGAGCAGATCGCCCAAGACGTGTGGGCGCTCGTGCAACTGGAAAAGAGCGGGCTTACTAAAACCTTCAAAACCCGAAACGCCATCCTCAACAATCTGGACACGGAAACGCAGACGGCGGTGTTCAAGCGCTTGCTGCAACTGCAACGGGAGGCAAAGTGAATGGCTTCCCCAAATGTCGATCAGTCTTTCCCGTCCTTCCCATTCCGGCCAATGAGCGAGATCAAATCCCGCCTGATAAATTGGCTGTATCGCCGCTATCTCCCGCTTGGAATGCTTGTGACCCTGTTTGCTCCAAAGGGTCGAGGCAAAACCAAAGTTGCCGACTACCTCACGTCAGTTATCACTACAGGCCGAAACTGGGATGACGGCACCCCTAACACACTTGGCCCGCGCCGTGTCCTTCGCTTCAACCTGGAAGATCCAGCGGCGGAAGTCCTCAAACCCTCGCTCTTTGCTGCAGGTGCGAATCTTGACTTGATCGAATATCCTCCCGCCCACATGACCCTAACCATCAAACCGGATGGGCAAGAGGTAATGGCAGCCCTCGACTTCAGCGACCCCGCGCACGTCAAATTACTGAAGCAGAAAATCCGTACGTACAGGGATGCCGTACTCGTCATCATCGAACCAATCACGAATTACAAAGGGAAAGCTCGCGCCAACCAAGACGACGACATGCGCCCGATTTACATGAATCTCGCGCAGGTTGCCGCCGAAACCGGCGTCTGTATTCTCGTCATCAATCACACGAATCGCCGGACGGGTGTTGACCCGCTCGAAAAATCCCTCGGTGCCGGGTCCGGTCCGAACGTGGCCCGCATGAACTGGTTTCTTGACGTTGACCCCGATACTGGTGATCGCATCCTTGTCAATGCGGGCAGCAATCTCCCAACCGGCCCGGCCCTGTGCTTCAAGATTGAAAGTCACGCGCCGTTCGTGCTGGACGGCGACACCTACGAAGACATAGGGTACGCAGTCTTCTCCCATGTATCCGACATCACCGCCGACGAACTGCTAGGACGCATTGACGCCAGCAAGACGGGTCCAGAGCGCGGCCAGCGCACGGAGATCAAGAACGCCATCCGGTCCGCGCTGGAAAAGGGCGAGATGCCGGGTGGTGGCATGTCTGCGGGCGACGTGTACGCCAGCTTGGGCCAATCCGTCAACGGTGGCTTTCATCAGAAGTCCATCCAACGGGCCGCGCACGAGATGACGCAGAAGGGTGAGTTATTCAAAGAGTCAGGCGGGTTCGGGGTTGTGTTTTGGTCCTTGAAGCCATTCGACCAAGCGGACAAGGCGGACACCCCCTGAGTGCTAAATCGTGTCCGTCTGTCCACATGAATATATATATATGATTCTATTAAGTCATTACGTCGGACACACCAAGTGTCCGAATGAGGTGGACACGTCCGGACCGTCCGGACCATTCGGACACACGGACACATAAAGCGCGGTGTGTCCGGGTGCGTCTGGGTTAGCGTGGCAGCGCATGTTCCTGATCGACGCCGGACGGCATAGGTGCATGAGTTTTACTGAGAATTCCCCAGCTAGCGGTGTTTCAAACCGCAGCTGTTCGTTGAAAGCAAATGAGTTAATAGCATTTGGTGTCCATAATGGTGTCCGGCATAGCCGATTCCATCCCCTTCCGCCCCCTGGCGTCCGCACCAGCTGGCCGCGTCCAAGCGGGTGCATTCCCAAGAGGATGAACTTGTCAGTAAACTTTTGATTCCAAGGGGAGTTAAGGAACTCTAAGAAGGCTCAGGCGAAGGGCCGGGGGCGGGGGCACCCTTAGGGGTCATCGCGTAAGGAGCCAATCGCCAGACAATCGCCACTTCGAGACGAAAGAATGCTTCCAGTCCCTAAGCCAAGTATCCCCACTAATCTAATTCAGGTACTTGACATGCAACCTTTGGTATGCTACCCTGCATCACAGTAAGTAGTCTCCCCGGAGACTGCCCGCACCATCGTGACAATCCGCAGTACAGGATGTTGACCCACCAGAAATGACCAGACTTACCAGATTCAAACGTGCCTTAGAGGCCGGTCTAGCCATCGCGCCACGAGATCCAGGCGCGGCCAGGGTTATTCACTCCCTCGCTACCGACTACTTCGACAAGTTCATCGCGCCCGAGTCTCAGGACTCAACCTTGGACAGACAGTTAAGAGAGGCCGCAGCTCGTGCCAAGGATAGAAGCGCCGTCGCAAGCTGAGCTCTGGGCGATCATCGAGGACACACATAGCACTGTGTTGGAGCGCAAGCTCGCCCTGTCGCGGCTGGCGAAGCTCGGCCTGACCCCTGATGAACAGGCGCGATGGGACGGCGCCTATGCTGCGCTCGAAGTGTCGCCGGCCGCTGTCGCTGACCGTGGGCAGCTACCAGAGGACAATAATGTTCGGGCTCATGAACTCCTCGAAGCGCTTGCGGATTGGAACCCCGAGTGGCCGCCCGAGGGCTGTGTCGATGATGGGCTAGAGGACTGGAAGCCGTGGCAGCCATTGAAAACTATATGAACACACTGACGAAAGACGAAATCGCAAAGCTACGCCACCGCGCGAAGTCTGACGCCCACTTCCTGCTGATGGAAGTCGTCAAGACGGACCTGTTCCACGAACTGTTTCCCGATATCGCGGAACGCGAGGCGATGCTGGTTAACCATCTGTGCGTGGTGTGTAGATGACCGGAATTTTACCCAAGCTGGAGACTGCATCGCCAATTCCTGAAAAGGTTGGGCAGCATGTCTCCATGCCAAACGGAATCGCAGAAGCGTGTGGCTGAGCTTCAGGCGCAACGACAGTCGTTGCTTGACGAGTTAGCGGCTTGCGAGCTTCAGCTTAGATGGGCGCAGTGGAACGCAGAACGAGAAAGCAAAAAGGAGAACATGGCATGACCTGCTTACCCAGGATTGATACCAGCGCCCACGCCAATCAGCAGCGGCTTGTCCGGCACTTCGACGACAAAAGTACCGAGTTACTGAGGAAGCGCCGTCACCTAGCCGACCAACTCCATCGCGTTGACCAAGAAATCGCGGAGCTCGCATGGACCCGCCAGATGCACATCGGGACGGTGGCGGTGTCCGATGAGTAACTTTAAGGTTTTTATGTCGGAGTATCAGCGGCAAATCATCGAGCAATTCGGCAGCGTCAAGACTTATCGTGACTGCAACGGACGGTGGCCGGACATTCCCGAGCCCCTGACCGAGTGTATGCAGGCGGCCAAGGATTCGTTCTATCTCAACAAGTTCAATGCCCAATTCGGCGCCGATGATGCCACGTTCCTAGAGTGCTGCGGGAAGTCGGTCGATGCCCTCGAAAAGCTGAATATGACGAGCGAAGTTTTCGATGCGATGTGGTCGCAGTTGTTAGACGCCCATCAGGATTTGCAAAAACGGCTTTACCCGGAAAGGGAGCAATGATTAAGCGATCAGCAGTCAAACCGCAGCAAAAATACGAGCACCCACAGCGCCCGAGCTCGAAGGTCGATCCGCGAGTTGAGCAGTTAGTAGCGGATCGCCTCGCGAAGCAGCGGCCAGCCGCCGACTTAACGGAGCAGGGGCCAGGATTCGAGGCGCCGGATTGCTCACATTGAGTTGTACAGGCCCGCAGCGCTCGCCAGTAGCACGCATCGGACTGATGCGTGAGGCTGTGGGCAAGTTTGACCTTGGCGTGCCTACTCCTCGCGCCAGGAAAACCCGAGCGGCGAGTCGCAGCCCCAAAAGGACGGTCAACCCACCGTCACGACTCGCGGGGCTCCTCGCACTCGGGCACAGTTTGAAAAAGCTCCTCGCTGAATCGGGGCTCGGCTCCGACCACAGCACAAAGAGGAGGTCTTCTGCGATTGCCCTTGATTGGTGAGTCGCGGATGACCCACATGGGAGCGGGCGTCTGTCGGGGGCGCCCGCTTTTTGAAAGGAAAAAGAAAATGGGATTCAGTTCAAATGACGCGGGCGGCGCAGCCGCAGCCGCCGAACAAGCAGCAAAGGATGCAGTCCAAGCGGCTTTACATCCGCTGAACATCAAGCCCTTGCCGGTTGACAAAAACATTCCAGCGGGGAAGTCGGCTGCACCCATCACTTCCTGAGGAAAGGGATTAACCTATGACACTACTCAACCCCGCCGGATCCGTGCAAGGCATGACCACGTATGCGAGTGGCGGCCAGCAATTACAACCGTCCGGCCCGCCCGCGAGTTATCCGAGCCAAGTCGTAAGCATTGCTCTCACCGGGCAGAGTCTATCTCTAGGGAGCGCTCTGTCGCCGCTCGTGCTGTGGAGCAATGTAACCAGCCCGTCCGGCAAGTTCCGCGTGTCAGCCGTGTGCAAGATGAACGCGCCCGCGACTACCGGCAGCCAATTAGGGCCGCTCGTCATTGTGTTCAACGATGCCAGCGACGGGCAGTCAGTCAGTGTCCCGATCTTGGACCAGGACTATTTCGGCAAGTTGCTAGGGGCTGGTGCTGGTATAACCATGAACTCCACCAGCGCCGGTCTCTCTGGCAGCGCCATTCTGCAAGCGACGCCAAACACGACAGTATCGTATTACTTCACGTATCTGTCGAATCCAGCAGGGACGGGGCTTTATAGCTTGTCAATCACCGTGGAGGCTTTGGAATAATATGGGCTCGTTCTGGGCGTACAACCCGCAGCCTTACCTCGCGAGCGCAGATATCGCGCGGCTGGGATCGCAGACGCCTGAGATCGGCTACGCCTCGGGCGCCGGTGGGTACGTGCCCGCCGATGTCGAGGTGACGCCGCCGGCAAATGCGGCGTTATCGTCTTACTTCGATGCCGGAGTGACCCTACAGAAAGCTCAGGCCAAGCTCGCTGCGAAACAGGGCGAATTAGGCGGGCCAGGAACATAAGGAGGAACCATGCGAAGTAACAGGAAGAGTTTAGAATCGTTCGCGCCCAAGGCAATCAAGAAAATGCCCGATAAGAAGGTCAAAGGCAATCCGCCGGCCTCGAAGTACGGCCTGCTCCACGATGCTTGGAAGGCGCGCCGCCAGCAGATTGCGTCCGAAGAGGCCAACTTCCGCGGGAGACGAGATCCTAACTTAGTGAGTGGGCCGACATTTTGAGCCACTTAATTGAGGATCGCTCACAGGATTCGGCCCGCGACGTTTGGCACCAGCACCGGCAGAGACAATCATCGGCAAAGTCCGGCGGTAACGTGTTTGACGGTGCTGAACCAAGCGCAGCGCGAGCAGTTCGACATTCAAGTAGCTGTCCAAGAACTTGCGTTTGTAAAAGAATAGGAGATGATGGTATGCCAAAAGTACAGTCAGTAGCAGAAGCAGCTGCCACGGTCGCTAGGTCATGGGCCGCCGAGAATCCGCAGTATTTTTGCTGCCCGGATAATGCCGCCCAGATACAGATGTGGCTGGCGCGGAACAAGCTGGAGTTTGACTATGAAAATATGACCAAGGCTTTCACCGCGCTAACTGAGATGGGCAAGCTGAAACAGGACTTAATCCCGATCTACAACGAATTCGGGCGGGTGTTCGGGCACGACTTGCGCAGTAATGCCGACAAGTATCAAGATTGGCAGCTCGATCCTGAAGCCAACCCGCAACCTAGGGTGTCCGGCGGTTTTTCTGGGGCTCCTCTGGCCGTGCCCAAGGGCACCTCGAAACAGATTCAGGGCTATCGCCCGACGAAGCGCGAGTATTCGTCATGGTCCGCTGACCAGCTCAAATACTTCCACCAGATGAATCCAGCGTGGGATTCACGCGCGGCTGACGCCTACAGAGGATAACTTTATGAGCATATTCACAGCACCCGCAGCTACCTCCGCACCAGATACCGACACCGCGCCGGACTTTAGCCCGGAAGGCGCAGCTTATTCCGTGCTGTCCGGGCAAGCTCAATCCGGGCCGAACTTGCCGCCACAGCAAACGCCGATGCCGAGCCTTGCGGCTAAGTCTGAAAGCCTGGGTCAGAAACTCAGTTCGATTGGTCACGGAGTTTTGGATTCAATTTTGGGTTCTAAACAGACACAGACCGTTGACGCAAGCGGGAAAATCATTCCGGTGCCACAGAGCACGGGGCAGCGAATTGGTGGCGTGATTGGCGGCGCGGTTCGTGGTGCAATCGCTGGGGCGGGTGCAACAGGTCCGGGCCATGTCGGTAGGGCCGCTGTTCTCGGGATGCAGGAGGAACAGCAACGGAACGAGCAAGCGCATAAAGACCTGATGGACCAAGCGAATCTCGCATTCCGCAATAACGAGTGGTTATTACGCCAACGCGAGTTTGACTTACACTCGGAAGAATTTCAGCGCCAGATTATCGACTCCGATAACGCGCTGCAAATGGAAGTGAATAAGCTGGGCGGTCATCAGCTAACCATTCCGGGTGCGAACGGCAAGGAAACTAATGGAACTCTCACCGACCAGCAAGCAATGGATTGGAGTGCGTCGCATCCCGCGCCCGCTGGTTTCAGTTACCTTCCGACTGCCAGCTTGGGTAAAGGCGGGAAGGTGGTTTATCGAATCAATCTCATTCCGCATGACTCCCTGAACGATCCGGTCCACATATCGGAAGAACAGGCGGCAGCCTTCGGACTTCCCCCGAAAGATGGCGGCTACGATACGACGCTGGCACACATGGCAGCTTTCCAGCAGACGAATTTTCAGAATGCTGGCGGCGCGGAAATGCTGAAGCACTATCAGGAAAAGTTCACGGGTTACAAAGTGCCAGCCGATTCTCAGACTCTAACGCAGGACTTGGACGAATCGCGTAGGGCGCTACAGTTCGCGCAACAGTATCCCGCTCAGGGAAAAATCCTGATGCCCGCATTACAATCGGCGGCGCAGGCCATCCATAGCAAGATGCAGGAAAAGGGATTGGCTGCCACTCCCGAAGCCGCAGCCGTGAAAGAAACCGGCGAGAAAGCAGCGGCGACCGGCGAACTTGGCAAGAACATAGCCGAGACGCAGAAAGCGCAGTTTGAGTTAGGCCAGCAGAAGCGTGACGCCGCATCCATCCAGCAACCCGACGCGACTGGATTCACGCCCACTATCAGCAAGAACGAGTATGACAAGCGTTACGACTCTTTCAGCAAGTCGAAGCAAATGTCAACGCTCCAAACCTTGCAGGGCTCATATCAGCAGTTTCAGGACACGGTGGCAAACATCCAGAAGACGGGCAGCATGACTGGTGCCGAATCCGTTGTCGGACTGTTCAACGCCATCGGCATCTCCGCAACTCCGCTGGCAGGTAAGGGATTCCGCATCAATGCCGTCACCGTGCAGGAGCACGCAGAAGCGCGCGGTCTCGGCCAAGCTGCCTATCAAAAGTTACTCAGTCTGAAGGCTGGCGACATCATCACGCCCCGCCAGCTCACCGACTACTCGGACATCGCATCCCAGGTCTACCACCATGCTTTTGTGAATGCCGCCGACGAAGCCCACCGCCAAGGACTGCCGGCCGATTTTCTGCCCAAGGGCGGGGGTGCCGTGGCCGATCCTATCACCATGCGAATCTACCGGGATGCCGTTCTCCATGCCAACCCGAGGGCTGGGCTGCCTGACGTTCAACGCGCTTTGGAAGCTAACGGCTGGAGGGTGCAATAATGCCCGGTGCTGCAACTCTCACCGACATCATGGCCGAAGGCCCAAGCGCTACAGCGCCAGCGCCCGCGTCAACGTCCCTATCTTCGATCATGTCCGAAGGGGTCGGTGGTACGGCTGCGCCAGCGCCCGAGGAAGAGGTCGAGATTCCCTCGACCACAACTGGCTTTGAAGCCAGCGGGCAGATGGCACCCAGGAGCGCCGTGGAATCGGGGCTGACTCTGCAAGCGGCTGGCACTATCGCAACCTTGCTAGGCGGGCTGGCTATCTCGGCACCGGAAACGATTATCCCGATGTATCAGGGCGCGAGCGCCGCGACGAAGGTCGCGATGCAAAAGGCGATTGAGCAGGGTCCAGCCATACTCAAGAAAGTGGTCACCCGGGCAATAGCGTCGGAGGCCATCCACAAGGCCCGTCAAATCCCGCTGTTAGGTCCGATTATCAATCAGATCCCGATGGCTGAATTGATCCCGTGGCTGGGATGGGGCGGCGTGGCAGCATCGGGCGCGGCCAAGGTAGCTGAAGAGGTCGAAGGCGGCGCAGCCGTCGAAGGCGCGAAATTGCCGGAAGCCTTCGAAGGACCGGGCAAGACTTATGAGGCACCTATTGGAACGGTCGAAAATCCGCAGCAAACTATTGGGGAAGCTGCAGAGACGGCAGCCAAGCCGACCGTAGCCGATCTGGAGTCGAGGCTAAATGAATCGCTCGGCGGGCGCCCGCTACAGCCCGGCGTGCCCATGCGCGCGCAGGGTGCGGCACCGCAGGCCGCTAAAGCGCAGGGGATCCCCGACAGCTTCACGCCATCGAATAGCAGCATGGTCAAGGCGTACCGTTACGACGAATCGAGGGGTGAGCTGGCCACGATCGACAGAAAGACGGGCCAGACCTACGTACACGCGCAAGTCAGTCCCGAGGAATTCAAGCAGTTTGAAGGCTCCAAGAGTCACGGGCAGGCGTGGAACGCACTCAACCGCGATCACGTCATCGTGCGGAAAAATGGCGTGCCGACGAAGCCCGCAAAGCGTTCGAGCGAGGACTACCAGTTGCCGCAATAGCGATCCAAACCAAAAAGAGGAGGTGGATGCACGATGCCGCAAAGACTTCTTGGATGGACGGGCGAATGGGGCGCCGCGGGCGCCGCGGCTTCGACCGCTCATTCATTCGTCCACCAAGCTCTGAAAAATATGTTGGGGATGCAACGGGCCGACCCCATACTATAGCCGCTTTAGCATGTCAGCACAAAAGTCGAAGGGAGCCGTGGAAGTGCAGTCCAGAGGGGAAACCTCCGTAATCTGGTGCTGCGAAAGATAACGCCGTTAAATCATGGGCAGCATCCAAACAAATAGTGGTACATGTACTTTCGTGCTAAAATCACGGGTCACGGAAAGGTGTGGCTTGAAGAGACTGATCGCGAGGGGACTCTATGCCTGTAACGGGTAAGCTAACCGTATCTGGCGATGACCCGCGTCAAGCTGGTTCACCTTTATTTGCCAACTTTGTAGCAATCTCCCACGTTGGTGCTGAGGTGCAGTTTGAGTTCATTTTTCTGGACTTGAATCAGCTAGCCCACAGGATTGATCGAGTGAAGGCGGGACAGGAAGATGCCGATGGAGAGATGCAAGGAAAGACCATCGGCAAAGTGATTGTACCTGTTGTCGCTTTCTTGCAACTGAAAGACCACCTCCTCCCAATGTTCAAAAGATTGGAGGAGATCAATGAAACCCAACCACAAAAAACCGGTGCGGAGCGTGAATATGGCGACTAGGGCGCAAGTGACTAAGCGCGCATGTGTGTCCCATCCTGCCGATTACAGTGTGGACGTGATCGGCCTTGGGCAATTTACCCCAGGTCCTGCGGCACTCCGTATGGTTCGTTCTGAAGCTGTGCTAGAGCGCAGACTCGAACCTAGGCACACTGCACACATAAAATTTGTAGGAAAAACGGCGCGAAACAAACGACCAACCCAGAAATACTACTCCGTGGATTTAGACGATTTCCAACTCTAGAATGGCGTTTTATTCTAAGCCGAATGACCTCCTTTCGCCGGGGGATGTCTTTCCTGAGTTGCCAATCGGCCCAATATCCCATCCCCTGAAAATTCTCCGAAAATCGGACTACAATCCGAAGCCGTCGAGGGGTCCTCAAGACCTCCGACGCGCTTTTGCTTTTCCGCAGGAAGAAAACTTGTTGTCGAAGAACGCCCAGATCAGAGCGAAAGAAGGTGAGGCGGTCGTTGCGTCAGCTCGGCTTTGCAAGGCAATGGTACTCACTTGGGGTAGTCAGATTGAAGAAGACATGCGTAATTATGAAAGGAGCGGCCGCGCCCATGGCAAGGTGTGGCTCACTACCCCGCTCTTTCCTCTGGTTCAAATCCCGGAAAACGAAACCACGGAAGACGCGGAAACGGGAGAGAAGATTTCGGTGCGCCAGGTAATCATCGAGAACCGTTCGCATCTTTACATGTATCTCCCGCCATTCCCTGAAACGGCTGAACAACTGGGACACTATCTTGACTTCCGGAAAATGGTGACATTGCCAATCCAGTATTTCCTTGACTCGAAGGGCAACCGCATCGTTACCCTGCACGAAGATGGCCTCAATCTACTGTATTCGCGTTTAATGTGGTTCTTTACGAGGGTCGAGTACTTTTATCACCCAATCGTATGCCAGAAGTGCGGAGCCGATGTCGAAATGGATTTGCGGTTTGAGGGACAAAACATTGACGCTGAGCCGTGGCAATGAGCGACAACTTCCACTAACCTTCACCGATTATTGGCTTTCTTCCACCGTGCCATAGCAGCCTTCTTAGCGATGTTGGAACGCTGTTCCTTCGTCATGGTCTTCATCCGTCGCTTCCCGCCGATCTGCCCGCCCTTGCGCCCGATGGCCGACATGTACGCGGAAAGGTCTGATGGTGGAGCAGACGGGATGTCGGGTTCTGGGGCTGGTATCTGGCCAGTGGAAACTGCAACAGTCCAAGCGGCGAGTTGGTTTGGATCGCGAGGGCGCTTGCCTTTGCCGATGGTCATGGCACCCCAATCATGCCACAGACGGGATGCTAAAGCAGGGTTGTCGGCTATTTGGTCGGCTATTCCTCTGCCGAGCTAGACTCATGGCACTATTTGCGTCAGCACGATTGGGACGGCCTGATTTTTCCGTAAAGCCTTTTTCCCTGGCAAAGCTTGAATCACAACTGTGACAATGCCGGCGGTTTTGAACGTGTCGCCATTTGCCAACGTGAGCGTCACCGGCCCGCCAGACTTTGACAACTGTATCTGCATCGTACCGCTGACGATATCGTTACATCCAATAATTTCCTGAAAGCTCGCCGGTGTCTGCCACGGTCCAAATGGGAAGCTCGGCTGCCCATTGCTGTTGTACATCGTTTCGCTTCTGATGATGAGCGGCTCTTGCAATACGCCGGTTGTGTCAAACTTGCCCTCGTAAATGCATGCATCACCGCCAGTACCAGGCCCGCTCCAAAGGAATGTGAGGCTTCCGATTGTGATTGTATTTTGCGCGTGTGCGAATGCGCACAATGCCAATAGTGCTGCTGTATAGAGTTTCATGGTCTCCCCCCTTCCCATTCTAGGTTAAAAAGGGGCCCGATCCCGGCTCCTGGGACCAGGGCCCCTTTTTTCGCGCCCGGCTTACTTAAGGGGGAGGATCCAAGCAACCTACCGGCGCGAATTTCGTTGGGTCATTTGTGGGTCCGATCCTTCGAATCGGTGGTTTTACCGGGGAACGTCCCCAGGATAATTTTCTTGCAGGGTATATTTGAGCGCATGGCCGCGCGCCGCATTCCGAAGGGGCATTCCCCGCTGTCCGATTCACGGCGTTCCGCTCGTTTGTCTCGGATGCCAGGGCGAAGCCACACGAGCGCGCACAGTGAAAAAGAAGGGTGCCAAGTGGCGCAAGCAACGGGCGAAGAAAGCGGCGGGCGCGCGCTGGGCGAAGGAAAAGAAGCCCCAGCAATGAATAAGGATTGTTCTAGCGGGACTGATCCGTAATTTTGACGCGATACCAAACGATCATCGGTTCGCGCTGCCTGTAGTCCCGAATGTCATTGAACACGTGAGTTTCAAGGGTGCGCATGATTTTTCTCACTGCATCGGGATCTGAATTGTTGAAGTGAAACGTTACCGACAGGGTTCCTGTCGCGGCGGGTCTCAGAGGCTTTCCAGACTGATCCGTCAGTTTTCGATCTTCCGTCATAAAAAATCTTCTCTCCACTAGGCCCAGCAGTGGAATCCCTACCAATCCACTAGGGTTTAATTTTTGGTGTCTAGTCTGGTGTCCAAAAGCGCAAAAACTCGTGTTTTATCGTGTTTTCTGCGGTATGCCGACGTACTCTAAATGCTTGAAACTACAGTGATTGCGATCTATCCGGCCCGTTTTGCAGACCTCGGCCTTACCACTTGGCTACCGCGCCGGATCGTTCTCTAGAACGACACGCTGAAACGAAAAGCCCTCGCAAGTGCAGGGCTCCAAAAGAACTGGAGCGGGAGACGGGATTTGAACCCGCGACTTCGACCTTGGCAAGGTCGCACTCTACCACTGAGTTACTCCCGCTCGTCGTCATATTTTACAGCACCAGCGCATTTGGTGCCAATTCCTGCTGCCCGTACAGCCCGCACGGTGATAACAGGCATGCTGGATACGATGACATCCGCTCTTTGGGTACTTGACATCCTTAGCTCGCCGCCGCAAAATATCGCAAATTTGGTAAAAACGTACTTCCCTCTCGAAAGTTGAACAGTCGACAAGTTTATGACGCCCGGCCAGCCCTCGCATTCCTCCCGGAAGAAAGTCAGTCCCGAACACTGCAAGCATCCGCAGGTGCAGATCGTCTCCCGCGACGAAGAATCCGAATATGTGGAATGCCAGGAATGTGGCGACGTTTTCGAGTCCAGTGAATTGAAGGACATGGCGATCGAGGAAACGAAAGAACCCGACGAAGGGTGACGCAAGCCCAAGAAACACTTTTTCCGCAAGCTGAGTAGCGGCTCCGCCTGTGCCCGAAACATAACCGCTTCCCCACCCCGACTGCCGTATTCTGAAGAAGTGAACGGGAGAACTTGGAAGGCGTGGTTGGTTCCCGGCGGCTTGCTATTGGCGCTGGCGGCGACGCTCGTCAACAGCTCTTTGTTCGTCCAGGTCGCGCCCTCACTGGCCTTCTACTATGTCTGCGCGTTCGCCGCCGGATTGCTTCTGGCCTGGCGTTTCAATTCCAGCCGCGTTCTGTTTTCCCTGCTGGTTCTGCTCGTCGCGCATCGCGCAGTCGATTTCTTCGCCGCTGGCCAGATTCACGCTGGCCAGGTTCTCACCGGACCCGGGCGCACCGCCGTAGCGCTCGCCGCCCTGCTCGTCCCGCTGAACTTCATTGTCTTCGCCTCAATGCGCGAGCGCGGCCTGATCATTGCCGGAGTCGCGCCCCGTTTTGGATTGCTCTTCCTCGAATCGGTTGTCTTCGCCGTGCTCTGCCGACCGGAGAATAGCCCCGCGAATCCACCTCATCCCGCCGCGGCCGCCATCCCGCTCTGGATTGTGTTGAGCTTTGTAGCCGCCATCGTCGTCTTCGTCCGGCGTTTTTTTCAAACCCGCAAGCCCATCGAGCCCGGTTTTGTCTGGTCAGTGGCAGCCGTTTTCATGTGGCTGGAATTCGCCCCAGTCGGCAAGGCGTCGGCCGCCTACGTAGCTACAGCCGCTCTAATCCTGGCCGCATCGCTGATCGAGACGTCCTACGTGCTCGCCTACCACGACGAGTTAACCGGCATCCGCGGACGCCGCGCCTTCAACGAGTCCCTGCTTTCGCTCGACCAGCAATACGCCATAGCCATAGTCGACATCGACCACTTCAAAAAGTTCAACGACACCTACGGACACGACGTAGGCGACCAGGTGCTGTGCATGGTGGCCAAGCGCCTATCGCAGGTCGCTGGCGACGGACAGGCGTTCCGCTGCGGAGGCGAAGAGTTCGCCATCGTCTTTCGCAACACCTCCGCCAAAGAAGCCTTCGACCATCTCGACGCGCTGCGCCAGATCATCGAGAAATCCACGTTTCAAGTGCGCGGCGCCGATAGAAGAGCCGAGAGAGCTGCCGAAAGAAGCACCGAGAGAAGAAGCGATCTTCGGGCGGGAAAGTCGGATCGCAGAAAGTCCACAAAAAAGAAAACCGCGTCCGCGAGTCCGACCCAGTCGCCCGAACGTTTATCCGATCACCTCTCAGTGACGGTTAGCATCGGCGTCGCCGAGCCAAGCACCCGCTATCGCCAGCCCGAGCAGGTAATTCAGGCAGCCGACCAGGCTCTCTATCGCGCCAAAAATAAGGGAAGGAACCGCGTGGAACTGGCCTCCACAGCGCCACTTCGACTAGCCGAGAGCAAACGCGCGAAAGCATCGCGGCTCTGACAGCTTGCGGAAGAACTCTACCTTCGTTTGATTTTGGGTGGCGCAGCGGTTTACCGCTGCGTACCCGCCAAGAACCGGGCTACCCGGCGATTTAAGAATGCGAGTCAAAGGCAGCGGACAGGAGTGTCCGCTCTACACGGGTCGTGGGGAGAACGCCTTGACACTTCGCGGAGGGCGTTGGACATGCAGGGGTCCTTCGACTACGCAGCTGCTTCGCTTCGCGAAGCGGCTGCTCCGCTCAGGATGACATTTTTATGGGGCACATCGCAGCGGTGAGGCGCTGCATCACCCAAAATCAACAGCCGCGGGCGACGGCGCCCGCGCCACACGAAATCACGCAGTCTCACCACTCAAAAAGATGGATGAGAAACAGGATCACCGTAGCTGCCAGCGGCAGCAGCAGCCCGGCGCGCAGACTCCCCGTAGCATGAGAAATCACGCCCACCATCCAGGGAATCACCGCCGGCCCCACCGCCGCCAGCGAAAACATGACCGAGCCAATGCTGCGAGCGGCCACGCCGAAGCGTTCGGAAAGCCGGGCCACCGTGATCGGATACAACGTCGAGAAACTCAGTCCCGTAATCAGCGCCCCGGCAATCACTCCCGCCAGTGCCGGAGCCCAGAGCATCAGCCCGATGCCGGCCGCTCCCGCGGCACAGCCTGCCCGCAAAACGCGGCGTTCCGAAAAGTGACGTAGAAATGCGGTTCCCAACGCCCGGCCCACCGTCAGCGCCGACCAGAAAAACGCGGGCATCAGGGACGCCATCGCCGCCCCGTGCGATCCCAGCCGCGAAACAAAGGAGCCGATCCATCCTCCCACCGCCGTTTCCGCTCCCGGATAGAGAAAGAACACGGCGGCGAAAAACCAAATCGCCGGACTCTTCGCCATCTCTCGCCATGAAGAGGAAGCCGAGCATTCCCCGGATTTCACCTCCGTGGATTTCGCCGCCGCCGGAAACGGCAGATTGCGCATGGCCAACGCCAGCAATACAAGCAATAGCGCCACCGCGCCGAGAAAAAATGGCAGTAACCGGTGTGCCGCCGTCCACGCCACCATCAGCGAGCACAACACCGCGCCGACGCCCCAGAAAAAATTCAGCAGGCTCACCGCGCTTGCTCTCGAACTTGCTCTGGAACTATCGCGCGAACTATCGTTCGAACTCACGCCCGAACCCGAACTGGACCCTATCTCTGCAATCAGCAAATTGTTAGTCGGGATAATCAGCCCCAGTCCCAGACCGTACGCGGCCACTGCGGCCAGCCCCAGCCAAAGCGATCCCATATAGAGCGTCGCCACTCCGCAAGCCATCAACAGCAGCCCCGACAGAAACGCCGGACGGAATCCCCAGCGCGCCAGCAGAACTCCCGAGAGTTGCACGCCCACCAGCGACGCCAGGAATTGCACCAGGAAGAGATTGCCGGCCTGAGTGTCATTCAGCGCCCAACGCGCAATCAGGATCGGCAGCATGGGGCCGAGCAGCGTCGTGAGAATGCCGGTGGGCAAGAAGGCAATCTGGCCGGCCAGGACCAGTTTCCGGTTCGATGATGACTGGAAGAACTCGGCTTGAGGGCTGGCCATGCGAAAAAGGACGTCCCGGCGTCAGGAACGTTCAGCATAACGCAATGACCGCAGCTTCCGTGTTGCCGACAACACGCCCGGCATCCTTCGCTTCCCACGTTGGTATGTCAGGTTAGGAGCAAACAGGAAGATAGGATGTCAGCACGACGCAGAGAAGCTACATCAAGACGGTACCCGAAGTGAAAAGATGGAGCCGACGATCAGACTTGAACTGATGACCTGCCGATTACGAATCGGCTGCTCTACCAACTGAGCTACGTCGGCTTCTGGTTTGCTTTCTTTAGTTTACCAAATCGCTTCGTGGTTTTTGCTGTGCAACTGCTGTACATGCGATCTGGGCCTCAAGCTGCTTCATGGAGCTCGTTCGCACCGCGTCTTTTCCAATGCGGGTTGGGCCGTGGAATTCGCACAGATTCAGAATCGACTGTTCTCGTAGTGGGATTGTGGGGCTAGCCCAGCCGTGCCGCCACGAGGCACGCAGGAGCCATTCCCTCGGCGGAAACCCTAACATAGGCTGGAATGTGCGCAGTAAACGGGAGCGCCCCACTGACTCTAACCGGAGTCTGGGGCGCTTTTCGTTTTTTCACCTGCGCCAGAATCCCAAGGAGCCCGTCCGTGAACTGTCGCGGATGCGCTGGGGACTCATTCCAGCGTCCCGCCAAATGCGCCCGTGCTACGCGCCCTGCGCCAGCGCTTTGTACTCGTCATCGGATTGCGTGGGCAGCAGCACCCAGAGCGTGTAGATGCCGAGTGCAGTACCGATCGGAACATTCAACAACGCCACGAAGCCCACGACCAAGGCAACGATTCGTGCCCACTCCTGCCGCTGCAGCAGGCCCCAACCGGCGATGAAGCCGGCCGTGGCTTTCGCCAGGATCAACCATCCGACAAAAGTGATCAGAGGACGCAGCCAGACGGTGATCTCGGGCGGGGGCCCGTTCGGAATATGGATCATGTGGCCGAAGATCGTCTGCGCGACAATGATCACGACCACTCCTGCAACCACGTGCAACGCCGAGTACGCCATCCAGAGAATGCCCACCAGTCGGACATGCTCGCGAACCCGGCTGCGCCGAAGCTCGACGAGTCCAAGCACGGTTTTGCCGCAGCGCCCGCAGCGCGGCTCACCCGATTGCAACTGCGCACCGCATTGATCGCAAAACATCGCTTGTCCTCCGAGGCTGCATAAATTCTGCCCTGTGGGTGATACGGATGCAAGCGCTCAACAGTTGCAAGACAGTTTTCAGTTCTCAGTTCTCAGTTTTCAGTTTTCAGTTTTCAGTGAAGACCGGACCCCGTTGCCCGTCGAGTGAGAACTGAGAACTGCCTCCAAAGGAAAAGGCCACCCGGCAACTTGGGCGGCCTTCTCTTTCAAGGGAGAATAGTTCCAACGGAGGTTTCCATCCATCAGAGCTTTCTGCGGGAATCTTATGAGCCTCAAAAGCGCAGTGTCAAGCAAAATTTTCGACTTAAATAGTCTTATTTTCAATAACTTACAACGTGCGCCCAAAAGTCGGCAAACGGGCTCAAAATGGGGTAAAAATCCTTCTTTTCGACGCTAACGACATTCGATTGAGTCACTTACCGTTCCCGGGGCAGCGGCCGGGGGGCGTCTTCCAGGTGCAGCGAGATGATTTCCATCGTCTCCCGGCGATCGAAAACGGAGTCGGGGAAAAACCGTTTCACGAGCACTCGCAAGCCACCAAACGCGATCCCGGCAACCAGCGCCAGACCCACCACAATTCCGCAAAGAACAATCGCGTTGAACAGAAAGTTCGCCAGATTGTCTTTCTTGCTGATGTAGGTGTTTTCGTTCCACGTGACATCGGCTTCATAGCTGATCGACGACATCAGCGATCGCGCTTCGCTTTTCGAAAGTGGGCCGGCCGCGATCACGAGGATCGGGCCGGTGCGGCTATCGAAGAATGGGCCCACATCAAGTATGGCCGCAACCCCCGGCTGCTGCTGCGTAACCTGGTGCGAGGCGTCGATTTGGCGCAGCCGTTCCGCGGCAATCTGCGGCGTCGGATATTCGATCAGCATCAGGGTGGCATCGCCCGCCGTCGCCGCATACCTGCCCATGACGACTTCCGCGCCCGACTTGAAATCCACCATCGAAGCGGGCAGTGGCGAGCCGATCCGATCCAGCGTCACCGGACCCAGAATGTACTTCGTCGTGTTCTTCTCCAGATTCCGGAAGGAATTCCGGTCGGAACTCCCGGCAAAAGTCCGCTTCGGAAGATACGCTGGCAGCGACGGCGGCTTGTTCTTGCCGCCCGCAGCTTGCGGTAGCAGCCCGGCCAGTTGCCGCAGTTGCGACGCCGACATCACGCTCATTCTGTCGAACACCGCATCCACCAGCACATTCCCCTGGTAGAACAGCACGCGGTTATTCAGAAAAGCCGCCTGCCCGCCAATGGTTTCCTCCTCCATCTCGGGAGAATAGTAGTAGGTGAAGGCGCCGTAAGCGCCGCTGGCATCTTCAAACACGGCGGCTCTGATCGTCAGATTGCGGCCGTCGTCGCGAGTGTAGGCCGCCTTCTCCAAACGCACGAAGCCGTACTCTTTCAGAACCGGCGCATTCACCGCATCAGCGGTCGCGGGGTCGTCGCTCCTGGCAACAGCGCCTTTCACCTGCCAGCCGGCAAACTCGGTGGGAAGGACCGGGGGCGAAGCGACAGCGGCCGGCGCAGTTGGCTGGGCAGCAAGGGCCTCAGCGCAAAAAAAGCCACAACAAAGAAAGATAAAGATGAAGACTGCGGAGAGCTGTAGCGAGAATTTCATTCGAAAAAAGGCGCACCCGTGCTACGAGATTAGACTACCGGCAGGCCCAGAAAGTTTCCATCCGTGGCGCCAACCAATCAGGGCCCGGGAGAAAGGAGCCGAACAATGCTCATTAAACAATGCTCATTATAGGAGTGGATTACCATCCCGGCTTTCAGCAAACTGCATTTGTGGATACGGAATCGGAATTCTCCTGCGTCAGCTCAGCGGGACCGCGACATCGCCTTCTGGAAATCGTCTGCGGTGGTGCGATAACAGGGCAGCACTGCGCTTAGGTCGGCGGAACGCAACGCTGCTGGGAGTTTTGGGGACTCTGTGGCTGGACGAGTTGGGTCGGTGTGAGGCTGTATCACCTGCCCCAATGGCTCGTCACAGCTCGGATCTGGCGTTACCTTCAGCTTGATTACCCGCGGCGGCAGGTTGTTGAGATCATATTCAGACAGCCGCCGTTGATAGGGAAGAAATTCATAAACCAGCTTTATGAGTTGCAGTTGGTCCTTGCCGACCCGTCTCTTGGCGACGAAAACTTCGAAATTGGAAAAATAGGAGCTACCCGGTGCGGCAAACACCAGCCCAAGCAAACCGAGAGGCAACTCTTCGACGGTAGGATCGTTCTCGTTGTTGACGGCCGGTGTGGTCGAAGAGGCGTCGGTCGGCAGGGGATCCATCGGTTCTAACAGTTTACCCGTGCCAGAGTAGCCCGCACTCCCAACCAATGAAGGAGGCGGCACGATCGGTGAGCCATCTCCGGACAGCGAGCCTAAGCGTGCACTCGCGCCAGAGCGGCCCGCACTCTCAACGGAAGGAGGGGGCGGGACAATCTGTGAGCCATCTCCGGACAACGAGCCTAAGCGCCCACTCGCGCCAGAGTGGCCCGCAGCCTCAACTAATGGAGGAGGGGGGACGACTTCAGGACCTGCACCGGCAAGCGAGCCCAACCTCGTACCTCCAGCAGGGTCGCCTGCGCCCTGAACCGAAGGAGGCGGCGGCACGACTTGCGAACCAGCCATCGAACCCAACCGCGCAGCATTGCCGGCACCCTGAACCGACGGGGGAGGGGGTACGACATTTGGCCCCGCGCCGGACAACGAACTCAACCTCCCAGCTCTAGCCGAGTTACCTGCGTTCTGCACTGATGGAGGAGGCGGCACAACTCGCAAGCCACCCGTATTGGGTGCCTTCATGGCGCGTCCTGCGGAAGGCCCCCCCAGCTCGGGCGCAGGAGCAACCGCAGATGCTTGAGGCAGCGCCAGCCGGCGAGCTGTAGCTTGGTCAACCTGGGGCGGCGGGGCCACCACTTCAGACGGTCCCGCCAACGCGTTCCGCCGCGGGCCCGCGGTGGCTGAGAACGGCACCATAGGTGTAACCGGATGGGAGCCCAGTAAATTCGGCAGCCTGGCCGTGGCCTGCTTGATGTCAGGTGGTGTGACGATGCTAGGTTTCTGCTGCGGCGTCACTGGCATCGCCGGTTGATGTGCCGGTTGATGTGCCGATGCATGCTTCGCTCCGGACCGCGCCCGAACGTTCGGCGCTCTGCTCTCAGCCGCTGGAAAGGACTCTTTAAGTGGGTAGTAGGTGATAGACCTGTGGGACGCATCTCGCTGCGGGAAAAGTTTTACCGGCACCCATACTCTGGATTGGCCCCATACGAACAAAATCAGTAGCAGCAAATGCCATAGCATTGACTCCATGAACGAGGACCAGGGTGCGCCGGAAGGGACGAAAACGTCATCCCAGAAAGGTGCAGGCCGTGAAGTGATCGGGATCTGCGGGACTGGCCGCGACAGGAGCAGGTCTGCCAAATTGTGGACGAACACACGATGGCGAGGTTCCAGTTCGGTCAGCAGCCGGAGACGAGGTGCGGGCGCTGAGCGCTGAACTCTCTGGTTTGCGATCAAAACCCCAGGGGCTTTGTCCATGGATACACAGTAAAGGGGGGAGAAAAAACTAACCCGATTATAGCCCCATTTCACAGCAACCGGTGGGTACCACGGTCACTGCATGGCGGCGCCGGTATTGCGCGCCATCTCACACTTGCGGTTAGCTCGCTGGTCGTTCAATATGGGGCGGCGATGCAGTGTTACCGCGGGCAGGCCGGCAGGAGTGTTGCGTGAAAACAACTTGGAAGCGCCCCATGCGAATGCTTATCAATCTCTGGCCCCCGTTTCTGGGCGCAGGAATCCGAATCAGGCGCCTCAGCCCCGACTGGACGGAGATTGATGTGGAGATGAAGCTTCGCTGGTGGAACCGAAATTACGTTGGCAGTCACTACGGAGGTTCGCTGTACTCCATGGCGGACCCGTTCTTTATGGTCATGCTGATTGAGAATTTGGGGAAGGATTACATTGTCTGGGACAAGTCGGCGAGCATCCGCTTCAAAAAGCCAGGACGCGGAACGGTTTCCGCCAGTTTCCGGCTGTCAGAAGAGCAGATTCGCGAAATCAGGCAGGCTCTAACTTCTCAGCAAAAGATCGAGCGGGTGTTCGCGGTCGAGGTCAAGGACGAGTCCGGGAGCGTCATTGCCGAGGTCGAGAAGTTGCTGCACATCCGCAGAAAAGACCAAACCGCAAGCTGACCTGCATCATCTTTGAGCTAGTCTACTTCTGGCCGGAGAGTTCGGCAGCATGCGCCGCGCCCAGCACTGCCCCGCGCCGCCCGGGGGCATTTGCGAGTGCCGTCTCAAATTCTTTCAGCGCTGGACCCGGATGATTCTGCTCCAAGAGTAAGTCGCCGAGCTGTTCGCGGGCGGGAACAATCGGCCCCGGGGTCACCGGGAGCTTCTCGATCGCGTCCTCCTCGTCGGCGGACTCGCGCATCAAAGCTGAGGCCTCATCCGGTTTCCTGTCCGCCTGGGCTGACCACGCCATGACTTCGCGCTTCAGAATTCCCACCTGAGTGGCCCAATAGTCGTTGCCTGACGTGCGAAGCTGCTCTTCGATCTGCCGCAATCTATCAAGTTCCGTGCGCGCCTCGGCGGCGCGGCCACTCCGG
>JBEKWL010000016.1:0-52949 GCA_049513095.1 Terriglobales bacterium | reverse complement strand
GCGAAGCCCGAAGGCTTGCCAGGAAATCCCTCCCTATTTGGTCTTGCTCCGTGTGGGGTTTGCCCTGCCCGCCGCATTACTGCGCCGGCGGTGCGCTCTTACCGCACCTTTTCACCCTTACCTGAGCCTTGCGGCCCGGGCGGTATGTTTTCTGTGGCACTTTCCGTCGAACCGGCTTAAACCGGCCCTCCCGGACGTTATCCGGCACACTGCTCTGCGGAGTTCGGACTTTCCTCTGTTTTGCAACAGCGACCGTCCGGTCCGGCTGCCAACAAATTCATTATAGTGCAGGCAGAAAGCGCAGGCAGAGAGTGCCGGCCGGATTGCGTTTTCTCACTCTTGCGGCTTGGGTGCGAGGAAGAATCCATACAACATCAAGACAACGCCGACCAGAAATGGAATCAGTCCGGCGAGATAGACCGGCTGGCTTTGCACCAACCCGTGCAGAAGCACCATGACACCGATCCCCACGACGGCCGTGATCAAGCCGCCCAGCTTCATGCCTTCGAAGCGGCGTTTTGCAGCGTTCTTCTCCTGCTCGCGTATTAGTTCGATCGCGGCCCTGGCTCCCTCGCCTGAGCTCTCCGCGATTTTTTTCAGCGTTTCACTCTTGTAGAATGTTTCCCTCTCTTTGCGGCGTGCATCGGCCCATGTCGCCACTCCCAGAAACGAGAACAGCGCTATGCTTCCGACGATTGGGATGAGAAGAGCAATAACGGCTACGATGCCCTCTCCGAGATTGGTGTCCATCAGATCCTCCGCGTGCGGTTTTTCCGCTTACATCGGGTAGGACCGGTCTTCCGCAGTTCCGGTTGCACTTTTTTATTTCGCGGCCATTCTTGAAATAATGCAACCGGGCGTAACGGCGCCGTGTCATACCATTTGAGGCAGAGTCCAGCGTGAGCGCGAGCGACGATCAGACCGATGTCGAAAGAGTTCTGGCTGGCGACATTTCCGCCTTTGAAGGGATCGTCCGGCGCTGGCAGGGGCCACTGGTCAACCTGGCCTATCGCTTTTGCCGCGATCGCGGTCGAGCCGAGGAGATGGCCCAGGAGGCCTTTCTTCGTGCTTACCGCGCACTCGGCCAGTGGCGAAAAGATGCGGTCTTTTCCACTTGGCTGTTCGCGCTGGCAACGAACCTCTATCGCTCGGAGCTTCGCCGCATCCCGGCACGAATTGTGTCTGTGTCGCTCGAAGACATCGCCGAACCTGCGGACGCGCGCGCTTCTGACGGAGGCCTCGAGGATCACGATCGCGATTTAGCAGTGCGGCGCGCGGTTGGTGCTCTGCCGGCGAAGTATCGCGAGGCCTTGATTCTTTTTTACTTTCACGACATGGACGTGACCACCGCGGCGCGGAGTCTCGGACTGCCCGAGGGCACGGTCAAGGCGAGATTGTTTCGCGGGCGGGAAATTTTGCGCAGTAAACTTCCGCAACTGTTGGCTGTGCCCCGCCTGAAGGAGGCATAATGACGCGCTTGAGTGGACACGATGAAGGCGAGATTAGTCGCATTCTTTCCCGCGAAGAGGAAATCCTCCCGTCGTCGGGCTTCGCCATCTCCGTGATGGATGCGGTTCGACGCGAGGCTGCGGCTCCGCCGCCGATTCCGTTTCCCTGGAAGCGCGCTCTGCCCGGCCTGGTGGTTGGGGGCTTTGCGCTCGCGCTGGTTTTCCTTACGTTAGTTGTGGCCATCGCGCAGTTGCTTAGAGCGTCAACGAGCGCACACTTTTCTATGTCCTTACCGTCCGTGCTAACGCCCATCTTCGGATTGGGATTGCAGCGGAACCTGGAGATTGCGGCGAGCTGGACCGTGCTGGCGCTGCTGGTGGCGTTTGTATCCGTGAAACTCTCGATGCGCCTTGCTTCCGGCAGGGTGTGAGGTTGCCTCTTTAGTCCATCCCATTCTCCACCTAGCACACTCGCCCTGTGAATGCTGCCAAGAACGAATTCTCAGGTGCCAGGTCTCAGCTCGCAGGAGACCAATGCCATGCTGTTAAACTGATAGCCAGGCAAAGAGCCGGGCGGCGAGACGTCCATAGCCTGAGACCTGACACCTGCGACCTGGCCCATGAACATTTCCGAAGCTATAAAGATAGCGTTCCTGTCGTTGTGGGCGAACAAACTGCGCTCCGCTCTTACCTTGCTCGGCGTGGTGATCGGAGTGGCCGCCGTGATTGCCGTGGTCACGTTCGTCAACGGCATCAATGGTTACGTCGCGACCAAGATTTTCAATCTGGGCGCCGACGTTTTCATCGTCTTCAAGAATTCACCCGCCGTCACCAACATCGACAAATTTCTCGAGGGCGAGAAGCGCAAGAACCTCACCATGGAGGACTACCAAGCCGTCCTCGAAGCCTGCAAGCATTGCGAATGGGTGGGAGCCTCGATAATTAACTTTAGCGGACATGTTAAGTGCAGCGAGCAGTCCATCAGCGATACCCTTGTCCGCGGCCTCACGCCTTCCATGGTGCCGATTCTCGATATCGACCTCACCGCCGGGCGCATGCTCAACGATATCGATGTGCGCAACAATTCCGCCGTCGTCGTCGTTGGACCGGACATCGTGGACAACCTGATGCCCGGCATGGATCCCCTCAACAAGGAAATTCGTATCGACGGCTGGGTCTATCGCGTGATCGGCGTCGGTAAGCGCAAAGGCAAGACGCTCGGCCAGAGCATGGATAACTATGCGCTCATGCCGATCACCGCGTTTCAGAAACAGAATGGCTCCCACGAAAGTATCCGCATCTCGGGGAAGGCCGCGGCCAGCGGCGCCGGATTCGAAGAGGCGATGGACGAGACGCGCACCGTCCTGCGCGCCCGCCGCCACGTTCGCCCGGGCGACGACGACAATTTCGACATCGAGACCAACGACAGCCTGCTGAGTATCTGGTCGAACTTCAGCGGCACGTTCTTTTACGCCATGATTGGAATCGCCGCCATCTCGCTGGTGGTGGGCGGTATCGTAATCATGAACATCATGCTGGTTTCGGTGACGGAACGGACTCGGGAGATCGGCATCCGCAAGGCCATGGGCGCGCGCCGCAGTGACATCCTGCTGCAGTTTCTGATCGAATCCGTCGCCTTGGCCCTGCTCGGCGGCGCGATCGGCGTGCTGTTCGGCATTTCCATCGCTAAAGGCGTCACGCTCGCCATCGGGATGCCCTCCGCCATCAAGCTCTGGGCAGTCGTGGCAGGTGTGTCGGTGGCGGCAAGCGTGGGCATTTTTTTCGGCGTGTATCCCGCGCGCCGCGCCGCCAAGCTCGACCCAATCACAGCGCTGCGATTTGAGACATAAAGAAATAGTTTTTCCCGGCGCAGTCTATGTCTCGGCGGTGAAAAGGTTCTGAAGTCATGCTGGTCAAAGGCGAACTCGGAGAAGGCCTGAACATGGCGGTCGACACGATCCGCAGCAATAAAATGCGTTCGTCGCTGACCGTGCTTGGCATCGTGATTGGGGTCGCCGTCGTCATCGGGATTTCGTCGATCGTGCGCGGCCTGAACGAGAACGTTAGCCAGGTCATCACCAGCCTGGGCTCGAATATCATTTTCGCTTTTCACCTGGAGCCTTTCACCTTCGGACGACCGACGGAAGAGATGCGCACCCGCAAGGAACTGACCTTCGACGACGCCATGGCGATGCGCGATCTGCCTCACGTGAAGGCGGTCACCGTCGGCGTGCGTTATTTCCGGCCGGAACTCGGCACTGGCACTTACTCCGTCAAATACAAAGACCGCAAGGCCAAGCACACGATTCTGGAAGGCGACACCAGTTCCTACAAAGATGTCATTGACGTCGCCCTCGACTCCGGTCGCTGGTTCAGCGATATCGATGAAGAGCGCCGCGCCCCGGTCATTATCATCGGCCACGATACCGCGGAAGAACTTTTCCCGAGTGAACAGCCGCTCGGCAAAGAGCTGGACATCGAGGGGCAGCTGTTCACCGTAATAGCGGTGGCGAAAATCCGCAAGAGCGTGTTCGGCGGAGGAAAGAATCCGGATGACAACATCGTTTTCTTCCCGCTGTCCACATTCCGGAAGTTGCACCCCGAACTGAAGCAGTACTGGATCAGCGTCAAAGCCACCTCGCACGCCGACATGCCCAAGGCAACCGACGAAATGCGCGCGTTGCTGCGCCGCCGCCGCAAGGTCCCGGCCGAGAAGCCGGATAACTTCGCCATCTTCACCCAAGACTCGATTTCCGATGTGTGGAATCAGATCACGGGCATGATCTTCATCTTTATGTTTGCGGTTTCGAGTGTAGGGTTGATCGTTGGCGGCGTGGGTGTGATGAACATCATGCTGGTTTCGGTGACCGAGCGCACGCGCGAAATCGGTGTGCGTAAAGCCATGGGAGCCCGTAAGCGCGACATTCTGCTGCAATTCACGCTCGAAGCCGTTATGCTCACGGCCGTCGGCGGAGTCATTGGGCTCTTGCTGGGCGCGCTCATCACCGCCATCGTTCCGGTTGCGTTTCCATCGCTTCCCGCCACCATGTCGGTGTACTGGTCGATGTTTGCCTTCGGCGCCTCGGCCGCGGTGGGACTGATCTTCGGGATTTATCCCGCGTGGAAAGCGTCCAACCTCGATCCCATCGAGTCGCTGCGCTACGAGTAACATGCTACTAATGCCGCCACCGCCATTAACCGCAAGAGCAGTGCTTGAGGCTGTGGCCGTGATTGGAACCGTCGGCTGTCTATCTTTCTATTTCCTGTCCGCGCTCGCGCTGGCCAGTTTCCTCAGAGATAAGCGCAAGAAAGATCAGCGCAAGAAAGACAGGCGCGAGAAACTCCAGCCGGCTCCGCTGCCGGAAAGCCAGCTCCCACCAGTTTCCATCCTCAAGCCCTTGAAAGGCGTCGACCCCGAAATCTGGGAGAGCTTCTGCACTCATTGCGAACAGGAGTATCCGCAGTTTCAATTGATCTTCGGGGTCAACGATCCCGGCGATCCCGCCATCGAGGTTGTGCGGAAGCTCCAGGCAAAATATCCCAATTGCGCGATTGACCTGATCGTGTGCGATCGGGTTCTGGGCGCCAATATCAAAGTCAGCAATCTAGTGCAGATGTTGCCCGCGGCACGCCACGAACTCCTTCTGGTGAACGATAGCGACATCCGCGTCCCTTCGGATTATTTGCGGAAGGTGATTACGCCGCTCGCCGACACTTCTGTGGGACTGGTGACCTGTCTTTACCGCGCCGTCGCCAGCCCGACCCTCGGCTCCCGGTTGGAAGCGTTGGGCATCAACACCGACTTTGTGCCGGGCGTGCTGAGCGCACGGTTCCTCGAGAAAGGATTGCACTTCGGATTGGGCTCTACGCTGGCCTTTCGCCGCGGTGATCTCGAAACCATCGGCGGCTTCGAAGCGTTGCTGGACTATCTGGCCGACGACTATGAACTCGGCCGGCGCATCGCCGCAACCGGAAAGCAAGTCGAACTCAGCGCCGCGACCGTAGACACATTTCTGCCTGCCTACACGCTGCGGCAGTTTTTTCGCCATCAACTGCGCTGGTCGCGAACCATTCGCGACGCTCGCCGCTGGGGATACACCGGACTGCTTTTCACCTTCGGCCTGCCATGGGCATTGCTGGCGCTGCTGGCGGCCCACGGGGCCGCGTGGGCGTGGCTGCTGTTTATCGTGACGTTCGCCGCGCGGCTCGGCGTTGGATTTGCTGCTGCGTGGGTCGTGCTCCACGATCGCCAGATTTTCCGCCGCGAATTGCTCCGCAATATTTTCTTGCTGCCGCTGCGAGACCTGATTGCGCCGCTCGTTTGGGTCGCAAGTTTTGTGGGCAACCGCATCCACTGGCGAGGAGATTCGTTTGTTCTGAAGGATGGGAAGCTGATCCGGACAATCGCTCCGAGCTGAGCTCATTGCGGCGATGATCCGGGGCCATGATCCGACCCCGGGCTTTACTGTGAGAGCAATTCGAATCGCCCGTCGGCGCGAAGAAGATATCTGCGGCCCCGCCAAACCACGGTGTTGCCGAAAAATCCGGAGATCCAGAAAATGAAGCCCAGCAGATCCTCTATCGGCACGAGCAGCCAATTGATCCTGGTTCGCAACACGCGCGCGGAGACAACATAAGCAGTTATCGCGCGTACCGCGACCGTCAGCAGCGAAACCGGCCAAAGGCGGGGAGCGACCGCGCAGGCCAGTAGTGCCAGAGGAACTGGCATGGTGAAAAGCTGTCCCGCGTAGCCCGCGGGCCGGGATCGGCGGGTGCTGCGCGCCCAACGCAGCCGGTGCGCGATGTTCTCGGCCAAAGTTGAGTCCCCGATGTGATGCTCGATCACATAAGACGACAGGATGACCCCGTGCCCGGCTTCCGCCGCAAACTTGCCGAGCACAAAATCTTCCGCCAGATAGTCTTTCAGGCGCTCGAAGCCGCCGATGGATTGCAACACCGAGCGCCGCGCGACGATCGTGGGCCCGACGGCAAACTTCATGCCTTCGAGCATCCGCGCCACCAGAATCCCGGCTATGAAGTCCGTGTTCATGCCGGTGGCCTCGAGGCGTGACCACAGACTTGGACCGGGCACGGCGCGATACGGGCACGTCGACACCCCCAGGTTCTTGTCCACAAATTCCGCCGAGACGGTACGCAACAGGCTCGAAGTTACGCGTGTGTCGCTGTCGCTCATGACCACCAGATCGTTCGCGGCTGCCTGCGACATGCGATCCAGGCTGAACGCCTTGGCATTCGGATACGGCGGCTCGCCGGTCACCAGCAGTTGTGCGGGGATGTGCGTATACTCGCGACGCAGCTTCTCCACCACGCTGACTGCGGGGTCGCCGGGCTCGCGCACTGCAAATAGCAACTCAAACGCAGGGTAATCCTGCTCGAAGAATGTGCGCAGGTTGGATTCGAGGTCGAGATCCGCACCGGCCAACGGCTTCAGGATGCTGATGGGCTCGGAACTTGTGGCGGCCGGGTGTGTGACCGCGAGATACCGATACGCAGCCACCACCGCGAGCAGAGAATAGACCACGGCCCCCGCAAGCAGGGCCAGCAGGATGACGGTGATCAGGCTAGTCATGAGGCGGCCGGTTGCTGTAGATGGATTTCCCCCCGCTGCGCGCCAATAAGAAGGACGCCAATCCACTCAGTTCTTTCGGCTCTTCCTGGTCCGTCCACAGAAACACCTGCGCCGGGCCCCTCCACAGCGCCGCCAGCGATGCCGGCGTCTCGAAGATGTGCGGCGCATCGGGGAACTTCGCGCCGTACCACAGATTTCCGCTGGGCTCGTGCAGGACGTGCACCTGCACTCCAGTATAAAAATTTAGCGTGGAGGCCTCGTGGTACGGCCCATCGATTACGATCACATCGCCCGGCCGAAACTGTTTCCGAATCGCCTCCGCGAGATTGTAAGAAGAAAGGATCGGCGAGAATGTGCGGAACGAGGAATGCACGCAGGCGAGCAACACAACCATCATGGCGGCGAGCGCAACATTGCCGGCCAAAGGCCGTCCGCGCCGCCGCAGAAACCAATTCAATCCGGTGCCTAGAAGCAGCCCAAAGGATGTTCCGAACAACGGTCCGCGAAACGCGCCCAGCGCCAGCGGCGTCAGGTCGAGCACATGCCCCAACGAGAAATCGTAATCCAGCGGATTTTTCTTGAGCAGGTCCGCCAAGTCGGCCCCGGGAACGGGCCGATGAGAGACAAACAAAAGATACATCCCGGCCAGGAACCCAAGTACGCCAAAAACAAACAAGACGGCCGAGGAAATCCTTCCCGCCCGCCGCTCCGCCGCGCTCGCCGCCACCGTGGACTCGCGAGCCAGCCAACCGCCCACCAGAAGCGCCATTCCGGGCAAGGCGGGGATGGTGTAGTACTCCTGCCGCGTCGAGAAACTGAAGAACCCTACAATGACGAGCGGCCAAAGAAAGAAAAGCAGATTGGCGCGCTGCCGCCGGTCGAGCTTGCTGCGAAGCTCGCGCCACCGCGACGGGACTTGCCGCAGGGCCTGCGGCAGGAACATGCTCCAGGGCAGGAGCCACGCCAGCAGGAGGCCCCAGAACAGCACGAGCGGTACGGTGTCATACCCTGGCGGCACGCGCTTGTTCAGGAAGCGCATCACGTGTTCATTGATGAAGTAGAACCACAGAAATCCGCGCACCTCGCCCTGCGCCGGATTTCGCAGCGCCGCCAGAATGTGCCAAGGCGCGGCGATCGCGAAAAACACCAGCGTGCTCGAAACCAGACGCAGCTTCAGCAAGTGCCGCAAATTCCCCGTGAGCAGCAGATAAAGCCCGATCGCGCCCGCCGGAAACACCAGGCCGATCAGGCCTTTTGTGAGCACATTCAGGGCGCATGTCGCGGCGAATCCCCAGCAAACCAGACGCGAGGGCCGTTCTTCTTCGAGCGACCGCAAAAAAAAGTAGTACCCGAGCGTAAGCCACAGCGCGACGAGTATCTCAGGAATCAGAAAGCGCGTAAAAATATACAGGCCGATCGATGTGGCCAGCGCCACCCCGGCATACAGGCCGCCCGATTCGCCGAAGGCATACCGGCCTAACTTGTAGGTCGCGAGAAGCAGTCCCAGCACGCCGAGCATCAGGGGCAAACGCGTGCTCCAATCGCTGATCCCAAAGATGCGGTAGCTCGTAGCCACGCCCCAATACATCAGCGGAGCTTTTTCCAGGTAGCGGATGCCGTTGGTGTACAGCGTCACCCAGTCGTGCCGCTGCAGCATTTCGCGCGCCGCCTCGGCATGCACCGTGTCGGCATCGTCGAGCAAGGCGGGCCGCGAGAGTCCGGACATGTAGATGACCGCCCACAGCCCGACCAACACCAGCACGGAAATCCGCCAATCTGAAAGCAACCGGTTCGGACGGGTCGTTGTTGGAGGGGGCATTGTCGGATGGATCGTGGTCTCAATTGCCGGCGGTTCGAGATTGCGCGCAGCGCCAGAATTCATCGCGGGAATTTTCATTATACGGGAGTGTGGGGACGGGGCTCTGCCCCGTCCGGGCGGAGCGGAGCCCCGCCACCACACAACCTCAATCCGCGGCGACCCCGCGGGAAACACGGTCGCCCGTCACTTCCCGGTAAATCTCAAGGATTCTCGTCACCGAAGTGATCCAGGAAAATCGCTGCGCCTGCTCATAGCCGCGTTCTTTCATCCGCGCGCGCAGTGCCGGATCAAGCAGCGCGCGCTGCAAGGCGCGCCGGATCTCAAACACGTTTTCCGGATTCACCAGCAAGGCCGCGTTCCCCGTCACTTCCGGCAGGCTCGAAGTGTTCGAAGTGACCACTGGAGTTCCGTGCGCCATCGCTTCCAGTGGCGGCAACCCAAATCCCTCGTAGAGCGATGGAAACACAAAAATCTTGGCTACATCATAAAAAATGCGCAGCACTTCGATGGGCACGAATCCCAGGAAACGCACGTCGTTCTGCACGCCGCTGCGCACCACGGTGCGTCGCAGCCGCGGATGGCTCGAAAGATCGTCTCCGATGATGATGAGCTTCAGATCCGGGAACTGCTGCTCCTTCTGCAGTTCGCTCTTTAGCGCCGAAAACGCTTCGATGATGCGCACCACATTCTTGTGGGGCCGAATCGCGCCCGCGTACAGAATGAACGGATAGTTCACCAGATAGCGCTGGGCAATCAGTTCGCGATCCGCTTCGGTGGCATGGCCGTGCAGAAAACGCTCGTCAATCGCGTTGTATACCACCTCGATGCGGGCATCGGGAATGGCCAGCAGCTTTTCGATTTCGTTCTTGGTGAATTGCGACACTGCAATCACGCGCGCCGCCTTGCGCAGCACGCGCCGCGTCAGATAAAAGTGCAGGCTGCGCCGCAAACTGGAAGCGTTGCGCGATCCATACATGTGCTCCAACAGGTCGTGCACGGTCAGAACATAAGGACAACCCAGCCCGCGCGGAATCCAGAACAGATGCGGAATGTGAACCACGTCGCACTCCAGGCGCCGCACGATCGCCCGGAAAGCGAGATTCCCCTTCAGCGTGTCATCGCTGCCGTCCAGCGCAACCGTGTGGAAGTTCGGCGGCAGCGCGCCACATTCCGTTACCTTCGCCGGCGATCCAATGAGAAAGTACTTACTCTCGCGGTCCAGGCGCGCCAGCGTGCGAACCACGTTCCGGATATATGTGCCAATCCCGAATTCCGTCATGCGACGGATGTCGATGGCCACTTTCACAGCTTGGATTTAACCACAGGGGGCGCAAAGGGGCACAGGAAATTCGCCAGATTCTCACCAGACTTTGTCATCCCGAACGAAGCGAGGGATCTGCAGTCCGCCGCAAAATGCAGATCCCTCGCTCCGCTCGGGATGACAACTCATTATGATGTTAAGCCCTGACTTCGGCCTGCGCCCGCGCCCGCCGCTCGGCATATAGCGGAAACTCCTCCGCCATCCCCAGCACCTGCTTGCGGATCTTCGCGAGCACCGCGGCGTCCGTCCGATGATCGAGCGCCTCCGCGATCCAGTGCGCGATCTGCCGCATCTCCGCCTCTTTCATGCCGCGCGTAGTCACGGCCGGAGAGCCAATGCGAATGCCGCTCGGCTTCATCGGCGGATTCGTATCAAATGGAATCGCGTTCTTATTGACCGTAATGCCGGCCACACCGAGTGCTTTCTCCGCTTCGCTGCCCAGCATGCCCTTGGCAAAAACGTCCACCAGCATGAGGTGCGTGTCCGTTCCGCCGGAGACGATGCGATAACCATCGGCCGCCAGCGTCTCGGCCATCACCTTCGCATTGGCCACGACTTGCCGGGCGTAGTCGCGGAAACTCGGTTGCGATGCTTCGAGGAAACACACCGCCTTCGCGGCGATGATGTGCACCAACGGTCCTCCCTGTGTACCGGGGAAGACTGTCTTATCGATCGGCGCCGCAAATTCCTGCTTGCTCAGGATCATGCCCGAACGCGGCCCGCGCAGCGTCTTGTGCGTGGTCGAAGTCACAATCTGCGCGTGCGGTACCGGCGAAGGATGCGCTCCCCCCGCCACCAGTCCCGCGAAGTGCGCCATATCCACCAGATAGATTGCGCCAACTTTGTCCGCAATCTGACGCATGCGGGCGAAATCAATGATCCGCGGATAAGCGCTGCCGCCGCCGATAATCAGCTTCGGGCGCTGCTCGGTGGCGATCCTCTCCAGGTCGTCGTAATCGATCGTCTCCGTTTCCTTGGTCACGCCGTACGGAATTATCTTGTACGTCTTACCCGAAAAATTCAGAGGATGCCCATGCGTAAGGTGCCCGCCATGAGCGAGATTCAAACCAAGAATCGTGTCGCCCGGCTGCAACAACGCCGCGTAAGCCGCTTGATTGGCCTGCGATCCCGAGTGCGGCTGCACGTTGGCGTGCTCCGCGCCAAAAAGTTTCTTGGCCCGCTCGCGCGCCAGTTCTTCCACCACGTCGGTAAACTCGCATCCGCCGTAATACCGCTTGCCGGGATAGCCTTCCGCGTATTTGTTGGTGAACACGGAACCGGCGGCCTCGAGTACAGCCTCGCTCACGAAGTTTTCCGAAGCGATCAGCTCCAGCCCTTCGTGCTGACGGCGAACCTCGTTGTCGATAGCGTTCGAAATCTGCGGATCAACTTCATAGAGCGGGCGGGACATGTCAGAATTTTTCATAGGCGACTCCAGGTTATTTTACTCCGAGCGAGGGAGCAGAGATCGAAGAACAGGGACCGGTCCCACACCCGGCCTCTGCATTGTTTTCCATTGCTAAGCCCGTCGCCGATAGTAAATGTTGAACTCGAATCCCGGATTCGGCGGGAAGATTTCGGCGATCTTGCGGAGCCGTTCGGCCATCGGAGCTGGGGCCAGCAGCGGATAGTCGCGCTCGCGCAGATCGTGGTAATCGACGTCGAGATAGAGCGAGAGCAGGTAGATCGAAATCGCATCCGCGAAGCTGGCCGCAAGGTAGTCGTTTCTAAATTTCTCCGCGTCCGGACCGTGCGCGGTGGCGAACTTGCGCGCCTCCCATGCGTCGAGCGAAGTTTCGCCGCGCACCCCGGACTCCACTTGCTGCCAGGCCAGGTCGGCGAAATTCTGGGATACGCCGGCGCGTTCGACCAGCGCATGCCCGACGTTGATGTAGAACTCGAACGCCACTGAAAATTTGTCGTCCATCAAGCGGGTGGAGATGAAGACGCACTGCGCATCGCCGAGATCCAGGTTGCGATGGCAAACTGCGTTGTCGCTGAGCGCCACGTCGTAGCGGTCGGCAATCACGGTCTCATCGCCCTGGGTTACGGTGAGCGGCACGAAGTAGTACGCCTTGCGGCTGAGCGCGGCCGCCACCGGCACCGGCACCGCCGCAATCATGCGCTCGAGATCGTTGTCGGCAATAGTGATTTCGCCCGAGCGGGCATAGCAGATGCCGTTAGGCGCCTGTGAAACCGGGCTGTTTTGCACGATCTCCGCGGGCCTGCGGGTGATCGCGGAGGCGGTTTGCGACATGGCAGTATTGTAGCGTATGGGCGTGCGGTGGCGACGGACGACTGCCACCGTGCCAGTCGCGATGGTCTGGACCGATGGTGTAGCTTAGGAGCATGGCGAAAACGAGCTCGGACGGGCCGCGCTGGATTGGAATTCCGGCGCGCGTATTCGCGATGACGTTTCTTTTCACCGTGCTGTCGTTCGCGGTTGCGCTGCTGCTGAGCATTATGGGGACCGTAGTGTACTCGCAGGTGAAGCACGTCGCGCCCAACCTCACGTTCGCTTACCGGCACATCGCGTTTCCGTGCGCGGTCACTGCCGGTGCGATCGTGCTGGTGCTGTCGCTGGCGATGGAAATTCGCAACTACCGGCAGCGGAAAACGCTGGAAGGGATCGAGCGCGTAAGCTGAAGGTGTCTGAGTTGAACATGGGCGACCTGAAAACAACCGCGCCGCGTATTGCCATTCCGGTGCCGCATTCCGGTGATCGCGAGGACGACCGCCTGTACGCCGAACGCGCGCTGCCGAAGTATGAAGAAGCCGTGCGCGGAGCAGGTGGAGAACCGGTGCGCATTGAACTGGATCAGACGCCGGCACAGGTGATGAAACAGGTCGCGCGCTGCGACGCCGTTCTGCTGCCCGGCAGCCGGGCGGATGTCGATCCGCAAAAGTACGGCGCCGATCGCCACGAGAAAACGGCGCCCGCTGACGCCAAACGAGACGCGGTGGACGAGTTGCTGTTGCAGGATGCCTACAAAATGCGCAAGCCTGTGCTCGGCATCTGCTACGGACTGCAGTCGTTGAATGTGTACCGGGCGGGATCCCTGGTGCAGCACATCGAGTCGGCGATCAACCACCGCGCGGGGCGGACGGTGGCGAAGGCGCACACGGTTAAGATCGAGCCGCAATCCCGGCTGGCGGAGATTGTGGGCGCGAACAAAACAGTTGCCGTGAATTCTTCGCATCACCAGTCCGCGGACGCAGTGGGCGATGGTTTGCGAGTGGTGGCGCGTTCCGCGGAAGACGGAATCATTGAAGCTCTGGAAGGAACCGTTCCCGGACATTTTGTGCTGGCGGTGCAGTGGCATCCGGAGCGGAGTGTGAACGATGGGCCGGAGGTGGCGGAGTCGGCGCACGCGATTTTCCGCGCGTTCATTGAGGCGGCGAGAGCGAAGCGGGCGGAGTTGGCGAAGGAGTTTGAGTCTGCTAGCAGCTAACTGCGCTTCAGCAAAACCGCTACATTCGCGATCGCGGCGTTGTCGGTACCCATGCCTTCGGGCGTTTTCGCTTTGATCCCTACGCAGTCCGCGGGAATTCCGCACAACTCGGCGACGTGTTTGCGAATCGCGTCCGCGTGCGGGCCGATTTTTGGAGCGGACAGGATCAGCGTGGAATCCAGGTTCACGAGTTCGTAGCCCGCGGTCTTGATGCGCTTCAACGCCTCTTGGAGAAACACGGCGGAGTCGGCGTTCTTCCACTGCGGGTCGGAAGGGGGAAACAGCGCTCCAATGTCGGGACCGGCGATGGCTCCGAGCAGCGCGTCGGTGATGGCGTGCAGCAGGACGTCGCCGTCGGAATGGCCGCCGAGGCCCTTGTCGTGCGGCAGAGTCACGCCGCCGATTTTGAGCGGAATGCCAGACTTGAATTCGTGCGAGTCCCAACCGTAGCCGATGCGAAATTGTGGGGTCATAGTTAGTGGTCAGTGGTCGGTGGTCGGTGGCCAGTTACTGATCACTGACCACCGACCACTATCCACTGCTTTTCAGATAGAACTCTGCCAGTTCCATGTCGGCTGGCGTCGTGATTTTTATATTGCGCGGCGAGCCCATTACGACTGCGACCGGCAGGCCGGCGCGCTCGATCAGTGAGGCCTCGTCGGTGCCGAGGAAGCCGTCGGCGAGGGCGTCATCAAACGCTTTCTTCAGGATGTTGTAGCGAAAGCCCTGCGGAGTTTGCGCCATCACGATGCTTGCGCGCGGGATGGTGGCTTTGATGAGTGCGCCGTCCGCGGTTCGTTCCACCTGTTTTACGGTGTCGACGGCGGGCCAGCCCGCGATCGCGGCTCCATGTTTGTGCGCGGCCTCGATCACGCTGCCAATGATATCGGGCGCAACGAACGGGCGAACGGCATCGTGCACCAGGACGATGTCTTCCGGATCGGCCGCGGTGCGGGCCAGTGCGCTGGCCACCGAGTCCTGGCGATGCTCGCCGCCTTCGACCATCTGCAGGCGCTTGCTCAGGATTTCCGGGTACTGCTTTTCGACCTGGGTGCGAAAGCCGGCAATTTCATCCTTGCGCAGCGCGACGATGATTTCGTAGACGGCAGGGCTAGCGGCGAACTTGCGCAGCGTGTGGACCAGAATAGGCACGCCGCCCAGTTCCTTGAACTGTTTGGTGGGCGCTTTTTTTCTAGCCTTCCCGCCCGAGGGTGGGGCCATGCGCGTGCCCAGTCCGGCCGCCGGAACAATGACAAACACCTTCATAGGGGCGATCAGTATAGTACAGGGAATCAAAATTTCCTTGCATTTCCCCACCAGAGCAGGCCCCACTTAAAGCCCAGAGACTAGTCGGCTGCGCGGTCGATCACGGTTGGGGTTTGCTTTTTTGCCGGGTCAGAGGGCGGTGCGCTGGTTGCTGACGCCGGAGGCACGGGCACCAAAGGCGGCGCCGCTGCTTTGGCGTCGTGGCGGACCGGCCCGCGCTCATCCCACTTGCCAAAGATCATCTTGCCCGCGGTGGTTTGCAGGACCGAGGTCACCGAGATGTCGATGGTCTTGCCGATCATCTTGCGCGCGTTATCGATAACCACCATGGTGCCGTCATCGAGATAGGCGACGCCCTGGTTGTACTCTTTTCCTTCCTTGAGGATGAATACCCGCATCACTTCGCCGGGTAGAACGATGGGCTTGAGCGAGTTGGCCAGTTCGTTGATGTTGAGCACGGCCACGCCCTGCAACTGGGCGACCTTGTTGAGATTGAAATCGTTGGTGAGGATTTTGCCTTCGTACACCTTGGCCAGTTCGATGAGCTTCATATCCACTTCGCGGACGCTGGGGAAGTCATCTTCCACGATCTGGATCTGGACCGAAGCGGTTTTCTGCAGACGCTGCAGGATGTCGAGGCCGCGGCGGCCGCGATTGCGTTTGAGCGAATCGGCGGAATCGGCCACCAGTTGCAATTCGCGGAGCACGAACTGCGGGATCACAATCAGGCCGTCAAGGAAACCGGTCTCGGCGATGTCGGCGATGCGGCCGTCGATAATGACGCTCGTGTCCAGGATCTTGTAACTCTTCTTGCCCGTCTTTTCGCCGCCGAAGATCCCGCCCAGCGCCGCCAGATTGAGCAGGTCGCCTTTGTTGGAGCCGACCGCCAATCCCACGTAGGCCATGATCAACATGACCATGATCTGCAGGAAGCTTTGCATAGGCCCGGGAGGGACACTGCTGCGAATGACGAGCGCGAAAAGATAAGCGCCAACGATGCCGAGCACGCTGCCGATGGCGGCTCCAATCAGCCGCTTCAGGCTCATCGCGCGCAACCTCCACTCGAACACGACGATGGCGATGCCGATCAACAGACCGACGGCGGAATCCAGGTGTGACGGCAGGTTAAACGGACGGATGAAAAAGCAGATAACACCGACGATGATGACAAACAGAAGGCGTATAAGTACGAAGTCCACGAGTAAGACCTCTCTCGGGGAAGGCACCGCTCAAGCGATTCCCGCCCCCGCCGATCGTTCAGGGCGAATGATATTAAGTTCCCTGCGCCAGCGTTCTATCTCACGGAGCGGTATGAAAAAATGTGCCCCGTGCCGGTCATAGCCGGGTTACTGTAAAAATACCTCAGAAGTATACACCTCGGGTAAAGGGCCAGATAGTGAGGGGCGCGCAGGTTAGCAGACTTGTGGAAAACCCTTGCTTCCGGACGATTCTTGGGTGGCGTTGCTTAGTGCATCGGGGTTGCGGCTACGTTAGACTGTTGGGTCATTTGGAGACATCCCCTTATGAACTGGCCGGGACAAGTCGTCCTGCTCATCGCCATCTGCGCTTCGTTATTTCTGTTCTGGCGGAAGTTCGGCGCAGCCCTGCGTACGATCCTGGCATCGAAGCCGGACGCCGACTTCCGACTGCGGCCCATTGGCCCGCGCATCCGCAGAGTGCTCTGGGAGGTGGCCGCGCAGGGACTGGTCATTGCCCAGAGGCCGCTGCCCGGCCTGGCCCATGCCTTTGTGTTCTGGGGCTTCTGCGTTTTCGCCCTGGTGACGCTCAACCACTTCGCCGAAGGATTCGGCCTGGGCTTCCTGTCCCATGGCGGCTTCTCGCGTTTTTACTTCCTGTTTGCCGGCGTGTTCGCCGTGGCCGTGGCTGTCTCGATCGCGGCGCTGGCCTTTCGCCGGTTCGTTATCCGGCCGAAGTGGCTTGAGCCGCTGTCTCCTGAATCTGGCCTGATCGCGTTCCTGATTTTCGCGTTGATGATCACGTACCTGGCCAATTTCTGGGTGCCGGAAGGCAGCGTAACCGCTTGGACGCTGTGGTGGGCGCACACGCTGATGCTCCTGTTTTTCCTGACGCTCATTCCCGGCACCAAGCACATGCACCTCGTGCTCAGCCCCTTGACGGTGTTTCTGAAGCGCGACGGTTTCAGCCGCATCCCGCCGCTGGTGGGCGATGAGGATTTCGGCCTCGACACCGGCAAGGATCTGACCCGGATCACCAGTCTGCAGGCCTACTCCTGCGTCGAGTGTGGCCGTTGCACCGAACACTGCCCGGCCAATAACACCGGAAAGATTCTGAATCCCAAAGAGATCGTTTTGGGCACCCGGCATTACCTGAAAGAGTTCGGGCCGCAGAGCAGCGAACTGCTGCTGGGCAAGCACCTTTCCATGGAAGCGGCTTTCCAGTGCACCACCTGCGGGGCCTGCGAGTTCCAGTGCCCGGTGGGCATCCAGCACCTGCCGTTGATCGTGGGTCTGCGGCGCGGCGCGGTGAATACCGGCAAGTGGGACAACAGTCATGGCGGCGAAATGTTCGTCACCCTGGAGCGGCAGGGGAACCCGCTTGGATTTCCGCCGTCGGATCGGGAAAAGTTCATCGAGAAGAGCGGCCTGCCGTATTTCGACGGAACCCAGGAATACTGCCTGTGGATGGGGTGCTTGGGATCGTTTGATCCGAACGGACGGAAGATTCTGCTGGCCCTGGTCGAGTTGCTGAGTTACCTGGGCATCAGCTTCGGCGTTCTGCGCCAGGAGAAGTGCACTGGCGATCCCGCGCGCCGCCTGGGCAACGATTATCTGTTCGGCGAACTGGCGCAGGGAAATTTGGAACAAATCCGCGAGGCCGGCGTGAAAAAAATGGTTTCGATCTGCCCGCACTGCGTGCGCACCATCGGCGTGGACTGGAAGGAACACGGCGGCAACATCCCGATCGAGCACCACACTGAATTGCTGGCTCGTTACCGCGACAAGCTGCCGCTCGACGCCGCCGCGCAGAAGAGCATGGTGTTTCACGACGCCTGCTACCTGGGACGATATCGCGGCGTCTATGACCAACCCAGGGACGTGATGGCGCGTTTCGGCCAGGTGGTGGATCCGCCACGGGCGCGCGAACGCGGCTTCTGCTGTGGCGGCGGCGGAGGCTTGATGTTCCTGGGGGAAGAGTCGGGCAAGCGCGTCAACCTGGAGCGCGCCGAGGAACTGGTGGCCACGGGCGCAAGCGTGGTCGCCGCGGCCTGCCCGTTCTGCAATTCGATGCTGCGCGACGGATTGGCGGCGATCAGCGACACCCCGCCCGAGTTGCTCGACGTCGCCCAGATCGCGGCCGCAGCCATCGCGAAAACCAGCCCGCAAAAGACAGCCAGCGGGGACTAGGGCGGCTAGGCCTCAGACCTGGCTTCCCGCCGCCTCGCGAATTGCGTTCAACACTCCATCCATCTGCCGGGGCGTCCCGACGGTGATCCGAACACATCCGTCGCAGCCCGGGCTTGCCGAGAGATCGCGGACCAGAATACCGCGTCGCTGCATCGACTCCACGAATGTTTGTGCGGACGCACCCACTCGCACAAAAACGAAGTTCGTCTGGCTCGGCCAGAAGCGCAGGCCCAGTTCGTTGAACAATTGCGCCAGCCGCTCGCGGCCCTCCTTCACCTGCGCCACGTGGTCGCGGACGAACGCCTGGTCGGCCAGCGCCTCTTCCATGCAAGCTAGCGCCGCAGCATTCACATTGAATGGCAAGCCGAAGCGCCGCAGGTAGCCGATCTGCTCCGCCGCGCCGGTCAGCACTCCCAGGCGCAGGCCGGCGAGTCCATAGGCTTTGGAAAACGTGCGCGCGACGAACAGGTTCGGATGGAGCGCCAGGTCCGGGATCAGGGTTTCGCCGCAAAACTCGAAGTAGGCTTCGTCGATCAGCACCGCCGCATCCGGCGCCGCTTCTGCAATCCTCAACAAGTCCGCGCGCGGAGCCGCCAGGCCGGTGGGATTGTTGGGATTCGCGATCGCGATCACACGAGTGCGCGGCGAAATCCGAGCCAGTAAATCGGCAACGGGAAGCGCCAGGTCTTCGCCCGACTGCAGGCGCACCACTTTCGCCCCAAGCGCCTCGCCCAGCATCGGATACATCACGAACGTCGGGTCGGCAAAGAGCAGTTCATCGCCCGCGCCAAGATAACTTGTAAAGAGCAGCGACAGCGCCTCATCGATTCCGTTGGTGAGCAGCACCTGCTCAGGCGCGATGCGCAGGAAATTTGCGATCAGCCGCTCGCCAACCTCGCGCTGCGGATACATCGACACCTCCGCCGCCGAGAGCGAGCGCAGCCGCGCCAGCACCCGCGGCGAACATCCGGCCATGCTCTCGTTAAGATCGAGACCCAGCCCGCCGCGGCTCAAGATGGGCGAGCGGTACGGACCCAGCCCGGCAATCGGTGCGCGCGGCGTCAGCATGGGATGCGCATAAACATGACGCGATGAGTTTACTTCATGAATTCACGGCCGCGCAGCCTTCATGTAGAGACGAGGCTTGCCTCGTCTCAGACGCGGCCAGCCGCGTCTCCGTCAATCATCATTTATCAAGCCTTGCATACTTCACCGCGGCAAAGATGATCGTGCAGATCGCGAAATCCACTAGCAGGCCCCAGTCTTCCTTGAAAAGCGCATGCCGCGCCACCCTGGGCAGATGCGGCATGAGCAGGAAATAGATGGCGTTGCCTGCGAGCACGGACACGAGCGCGTCGAGAAAATTCTTCATCGTCTTATTCTTGATCCGGGTCCTGCCAAGCCAGCCTCCGCTCCTCCACCCCATCGCGTCAAAAACGGGCACGATGGGGACCCCGGCTGCTAACATCGCTTACGATGCTGGAACCGTCCACTCCAGTGCAGTACGTGAAAGGCATCGGCCCGCGCCTGGCCGAAGTCCTTGCCGCCAAGGATATTCGAACCGTTGACGATTTGCTGCACTACCTGCCGTTTCGCTACGAAGACCGGCTGAACCCGCGTTCGGTCGCCGAACTGCGCGCCGGAGAGATGGCGACAGTGATCGCCGAAGTCCGCAACTCGGGACTGTTCCGCACGCGCCGTATGCCCATCTTCCAGCTCACGGTCGGCCAGGGCCGCACTCGCCTGAAGTGTATCTGGTTCAACGCCGCGTATCTTCAGGGCCGCTTCCAGGCCGGACAGATGCTGGCGCTCTACGGCAAGGTCGAAGAGGGCCGCGACGGCGAACTGCAGATCGTTCAGCCGCAATTCGAGATTCTCGGCGACATCAATGAAGAGGGTGGCGCCGGGGCGGCCGAAAAAGAGGCCGAAAAACGGGCAGCCGCCTCACTCGAGATCGGACGCATTGTTCCGATCTACGAATCGACCGGCCAGGGCAAGCTCACGCCGCGCTGGTTCCGGCGCATCATCCGCGGGGCGCTCGAAAATTTGAACCCCAATCTTCCCGATGCAATCCCCGCCGCGGTGCGCGCGCATCTGAGCCTGGTGTCTCCGCGCGAAGCGTTGTGGAAAGTTCACTGGCCGGATGCGGGTGAGAGTTTTGCCGATCTGCAATCGTCGCGCACCCCGGCGCACATAAGAATGATCTTCGATGAACTTTTTTTCATCGAGCTCGGGCTGGAACTCAAGCGCCGCGAGCAGAAGGCGCAAACCGGAATCGCCTTTCAGCTTAGCGATGGTGTTCGAGAGGCGATTAAGAAGATACTGCCGTTTCATCCGACGGCTGCGCAGAAGCGAGTGCTGAAAGAAATTGCCGCCGACATGCAGACGCCTTGCCCGATGCGGCGGCTGCTGCAGGGCGATGTGGGATCGGGCAAAACCATCGTGGCCTTCCAGGCCGCGATCATCGCCATTGAAAACGGCTACCAGGTCGCGTTAATGGCGCCCACCGAAATTCTGGCGCAGCAACATTATTTTTCCGCCCGCCAGATTCTCGAACGAGCCGGCTACCGGATCGTTCTGCTGACCGGCTCGCTCGACGAGGACCGCAAACGCGACGTGCGCCGCCACGTCGCGCAAGGAAACGCGCAACTCGTCATCGGAACGCACGCGCTGATTCAAGACCGAGTCGAATTCGAAAAGTTAGGCCTGGTGGTAGTGGACGAGCAGCACCGCTTCGGCGTGATGCAGCGCCTGAAGCTGATGAAGAAATCGGACGAAGCCCGTGTGGGGACGGGGCTCCGCCCCGTCCAGCCGGGCGAGGACGCCCGGCTCTCCACCGAGTCCAAGGCTACTGATCCCGAGCCCGACGTGCTGGTGATGACGGCGACGCCCATCCCGCGCACGCTCGCCCTCACTCTTTACGGCGACCTTGACCTCTCCGTGCTCGACGAACTTCCGCCGGGACGCACGCCGGTTGTCACCCGCTCCCTGCCCGACGAGCGCGCGCCCGAAGTCTGGGACTTCGTCCGCAAGCAAATCGCCGCCGGACATCAGGCCTACGTGGTTTATCCGGTGATTGAGGAAAACGAAGAACGCGAACTGAAGGCCGCCGAGCAGATGCACCGGCAGTTGCGCGACAAGATTTTCCCCAACCTGCATGTCGGTTTGCTGCACGGCCGTCTTGATGCCGACACAAAAGAGCATGTAATGCGCGAATTTCAGCAGGGCAAGATCGAAGTCCTGGTCGCGACCACGGTGATCGAAGTCGGCGTCGACGTCCCCAACGCCACCGTCATGGTGATCGAGCACGCCGACCGCTTTGGTTTGGCGCAGCTCCACCAGTTGCGCGGGCGCATCGGCCGCGGGGCGGCGAAATCCTATTGTGTGCTCATGCGCGGTGGCAAGGTTTCCGAAGAAGGCGAACGCCGTCTCGACGCCATGGTGGGCTCGAACGACGGTTTCCAGATCGCGGAACTCGATCTCGAACTGCGTGGTCCGGGCGAATTTTTCGGGACCAAGCAGGCGGGCATTCCAAGCTTCCGCGTCGCCAGCCTCATCCGCGATCGCCAACTGCTGGAAGCGGCCAAGCGCGAGGCTGCGTTTGTGATCTCGGGGCCGAATGCCGAGATATCAAAAGAAGAGTTTGATCGGGCGCTCAAGGAGATGCGGTCGCGCTGGGCGCTCAGTTACGGGCTCGTGGAGGTGGGGTAGAACCGAATCTCGACACGGGGTCGGCCTGAACGTTAGTGGTGTAACTGATTCCATAACAAAGCCGACCTTCTGCCCGCGATATAGAATGTTGTCGATGATTACGCGCAGGTTAGGAGTGCTCGCAGTCTTCGTCATCGTTAGCATCAGCACTTCCCTTGCCGCTGATGCTTGGGCAGTCCGTGAGGATGGGTTCGGCCTCGTGAAGATTGGTATGAGCCTGCCTCAACTGAACTTAGTTCTCCACGAAAAGTTTTCGAAGCCGGACAATAAGGAAGACCAAGGATGCTTCTACGTGAATCCTGCCAAGCATGCTCACATCGCGTTCATGATTGAGAACGGTCGCTTGGTAAGGATAGACGTGGATGGCGCTGGTGTCCCTACTGTGAAAGGGATTCAGGTCGGCGATTCGGAACAGCGTGCTCGGCAAGTGTACGGCGCAAGGCTCAAAGTCGAACCGCACGCCTATACGGGCCCCGAGGGCCACTATTTGACAATACGGTCCAGCAGTGGTGGGTACGGCATCAGATTTGAAACCGATAATGGGAAGATCGAGACGTTCTACGCAGGTCGTTTTGATGCGATCCAATACGTAGAAGGCTGCCAGTAGAAAGGTGGGGCGCTCTCGATGATTTCTCGCGTCGCACAATGGCTGCGCGATCCCCTTTTTCTGTTGTGTCTGACCGCAGGGCTGCTCGCGTTCGTGGTGCAATCTGGCGAGTTGGGAACCTCCGACACGACGCATCGCCTTCAAACCACGCATTGGCTCTGGACCTCGGAGCCGCAGGTTTTTCCCAACGAGTATCCCGAGTTTGGCCTGCACGGCCGTGGCGGGCGTCTCTATAGCTGGTATGGCATCGGCCAGTCGCTGCTCATGCTGCCCGCCGATCTCCTGGGCACGTGGATTGCGCACTGGCCCATCTTCTCGGATTACGGCGACGACCCGGCCGTGCGCAGCATTGTGGTCAGCTACAGCACCAACATTTTGGTGAACATTCTTACCGCGCTCGTCGCATTCCGCTTGCTCGGTCAATTACGTTTTAGCGCGAAGGAGTCCGTAGCGGGCGTGCTGGCGTTGATGTTCTGCACAACTCATCTTCACTACACGCAGAACATGATGGAGAACAACTACATCATGCTGCTGACGCTCGCTGGCTTTTCATTTCAGTACGAGTGGCTGCGCACGGACAGCTGGCGAGCGCTATTCGCGGGCTCCTGCGCGCTGGGGCTGAACCTGCTTACGCGTCTCACTACGGGCTTGGATCTGATCGCGGCAGGGATCTTTGTCGTACTGGTGCTTTGGTTTGAAGGATTGCGCGGCCAGGCGTTGCGGCGGCGTCTCATCGCCTACTGCAAAGTCGCCGCACCGGTTTACTTGTTCTTTCTCATGCTCGATCGCGCCTACCACTTTTACCGCTTCGGATCCTTCACCAATACATATGTAACGATATTCGCCCGGGAACAGCGCCAGATCGATCCCACGCTGCCGGCGAACTTTCCCTGGAGCACGCCCTTTCACGTAGGCTTTCTCGGCCCGCTATTGCAGCCTGAGAAGTCTATTTTTCTCTTCGATCCTCTTCTCGTGCTGGCAATTTTCCTTTTGGCATTGCTATGGAAGCGCCTGACTCCAGAGGTGCGCGCGTATGGGATGAGCTCTCTTCTCCTTTTGCTGGCCTATATCTGCTTTTACGCGAGATACACCTACTGGAGCGGCGACTTCGCCTGGGGCGACCGCTATGTTTCGACCACCGTCGAACTGGTGACACTCGTCGCTGTGCCGATGCTCTTGCGTTATCGAGCATTTTTTAGTCGAGAACGTCTGGGAAGAACGATCTGGTGCGCGGGATGGGCGCTGATCGCGGGCAGCCTGATGATTCAGTTAGCATCGCTCGCCTTCTGGTTGCCGCTGGAAATTTACCAGATGGAGACGTTCGGGCATCCGACATTTGTGATTGCTCTGCGTTTCAAGAACATCGCCGCCTTTGCTTTGGGCAAAATGGAGGCCTGGGAATTGAACACCGATGCCATGGCATGGGACCCGTGGGATTATGTTCACATCACGACGTGGGATTTTCTGCCGTTTCTGCTGCGCCGGGTCGGGGCAGCGCCGGGCTGGGTAGTGAATTCGGCACTTGCCATCTGGCTGGCCGCGATTGCGGCACTGGGAGGGGTTTTGCTCCGGTTGCGAAGCAGCTTGCGAACGCAGACACTGACGGCCGACAATGATCGCCGACAATGCCCGCCCACAATGCCCGACGACAATGACCGACGACAATGACCGACGATAACGTTGACGGCACCGAATCCGGTTTGAAAGTAATCTCGTTTCTGCTGTAGCTTGGATCTTGTGATCCTCGACGCCCTCCATCGCATCGCCAGTCACCGTCAGTCGCTCTCCCGCGAAGAGGCACACGCGGTGATGACCGAAGTCCTCACCGGCCAATGCTCAGACGCGCAAATTGCGGCGCTGCTCGTGGCCTTGCACATGAAGGGCGAAACGGTCGAAGAAATCGTCGGATTTGCCGACGCCGTCCGCGCCGCCGCCATTCCACTCGGACTCCACGCCGACTCCGTTCTCGACGCCAGCGGCACCGGGCGCGACGCGCTCGTCGATACCTGCGGCACCGGCGGCGATGCCAGCGGCACATTCAATATTTCGACGGCAACGGCCTTCGTCGTCGCTGGAGCCGGCGTGCGCGTGGCCAAGCATGGCAATCGCAGCGTGACCTCGAAGTGCGGCTCCGCCGACGTGATGGAAGCGTTGGGCGTGAACATCAGCCTGCCGGCCGCGCAGATCGCCGCCTGCCTCGAGCAAGTGGGAATCGCGTTTCTTTTCGCTCCCGCCATGCATTCGGCGATGAAGCACGTGCAGACCGCTCGCCGTGAGTTGCGTCTGCGCACGGTGTTCAACCTGCTCGGTCCCTTGACAAATCCCGCGCACGCCACCTGCCAGGTAGTGGGCGTCTATTCGGGGGATCTTGTCGAAAAACTTGCGGAGGCGCTCAGCATGTTAGGGTTGCGTCGCGCGCTCGTCGTCCACGGCAGCGACGGCCTGGACGAAATCACCATCACCGCCCCCACGCGCATCGCCGAAGTGCGCGAGGGACAAGTTCACACCTACGAAGTCACGCCCGAGGAATTCGGCCTGCAGCGCGCCAAGCTCGATGACATATCCGGCGGAGACGCCACTCTCAACGCCACGCTGATTCACGAAGTGTTGGCCGGAAAGAAATCCGCCCGCCGCGACGTGGTGCTGCTCAACGCTGCCGCCGCCCTCGTCGCCGCCGGACGGGCCGATCACTTGCGCGATGCAGTTCCGCTGGCCGCCAATGCCATAGATTCCGGAGCGGCGCTGGCAAAGTTGCAGGCGCTCATCGCTTTCACCGCAGCCCACACCCCGCACTTAGCTTAGTACGGCGGGCCGAAACTACTTGTTGCCCGCCGCCGCTTTCAATTTCTCAATCTGCTGCAGATGTGCCGCACCGTGCCCGCCCATCCGCTCCACGAGGTCAGCAACGGTCATCTCCCGTTGCAGTTCTGGATGAAAAGCCGATTTGGAGAGGTCAGAAGCCTTCAAACTTCGCAGCAAACGCAAGTTGTGATGACGCCCCAACCCGTAAAACGCGACCAGTTCGGAGGGAGGCGAATCCAGGTAGTTCAGATAGCGGGCCCATGCGTCCGGATCCAGCGGCGCGATGACGGCCTTACTATCCGCCAGCATCTGCCGCAGACGGTATCCGTAGATGATCTCGGCATCCGCCAGGTGCCCGAGCACTTCCAGCACGCACCATTTCTCGGGGGAAGGCTTATAGCGCAGAACTTTTTCCGGTAAACCGGAGACCGCCGCCGCAATCTCTTTCGGGCTCTTCTCCGCCGCATCGAGATGTTTTTTTAACTCTGCTTCCGTCATAGGCAATACTCGTCAGTGATTTCGTCGATCAGGAATCCTTGGGCTGCACTACCGCCGGGGTTCAAATTACCAAATTACCCCATTTCAAAATTACAAAATTACTTCACTTCCACCCGCTCCATGTACTCCGCCACCTGCACGTTCCATCCCAGTTCTTTCTTCATCCGGCCGCGAAGTTGCGCCGCCGCGGCGGGCTCGCCGTGGACAAGATAGGTCGTGCCCGGCTGGTTCTTAAATGTCCGCAACCACTCCAACATCTCCGGCGGATCGGCATGATCGCTGAACTGTTCGAGCGCCGCCACCTGCGCGCGGATCGGCACGAACTGGCCGAAGATCTTCACCTCCCGCGCCCCGCTCTTGATGATGGCGCCGCGCGTGCCCGGTGCCTGGAAGCCGATAAAAATCACCAGGTTCTTCGGATCGGGCAGTCGCTGCGCCATGTGATGCAGGATCCGGCCGCCAGTAACCATCCCGCTCGACGAAACGATGATCGACGGATAGTGGCTTTCGTTGATCTTCTTCGACTGCTCGGCGGTTAGTGCAAACGTGAAGCCCGGCCACTCGACCGGCGAGCCGTATGTCCTGATCAAATCGGCGGCTCGCTCCGTGTATTCTTCCGTGTGTTTCAGGAAAATCTCGACCGCCCTGATCGCCATCGGGCTGTCGCAATAAACCGGCAGGCGCGGAATCTGTTCCGTCTCCATTAGTCTTTTCAGGATAAAAAGAAATTTCTGCGTCCGCTCCACGGCGAACGCCGGAACAATCACGCTGCCGCCGCGTTGCGCGGTCTCGCGAATCAGGCTGGCGAGTTCCGGTCGAGGATCGGTATCGGGATGCTGCCGGTTGCCGTAAGTGGACTCCATGACCAGAACATCGGCGGTCTCGTTTTCCTGCGGCCCGGAGTGCACCACCTTGCCAGGCGCAATCAGGCTGTCGCGCACGCGGCCAAGGTCGCCGGTGAAAAGCAGCCGTCGGCTGCGCCCGTTCGTTTGCAGCGTGATTTCTGCCATGCACGAACCCAGAATGTGCGCGGCATGCACGAAGCGAAACGCCAGCTCCGGGCTCAATTGCGTGGTTTCCCCGACCGCAACGGGCTCGAACCGCTTCAGGCAATCCTGCGCTTCTTTGAGCGTGTACAGCGGCAGCGCCGGATGGTGCTTCGAAACTTTCCTCTTGTTGTAGAACGCGGCGTCTTCGTCCTGCAGGTGTCCGGAGTCCGGCAACACCACTGAGCACAGATCGATGGTCGGCTGCGTGGCGTAAATTGGCCCGCGGAAACCTTCTTTCACCAGACGTGGAATCCAGCCACAATGATCGAGATGCGCATGGGTAAGAACAACCGCATCAATTTCACGTGCCGGGACCGGAGTGTCGTGCCAGTTGCGTTCGCGCCATTCTTTCTGTCCCTGGAAAAGTCCGCAGTCGATCAGAACCTGGAATCCATGTTTGTCGCTCGAATCGCAGGCAGTGTTGATCAGGTGCTTCGAGCCAGTCACGGTCCCGGCAGCACCGAGAAATTGGATGTAGGGCAAACTGTCTCCTTACAAAGCGAACAAGAAAATCAGAAACCGCTGTTAGCTCTTGGCTCTTAGCTAAAAGCCAAAAGCTAAAAGCTAACAGCTTCTTCTACGGCGCGGAAATCTTGAACACATTATTCGTCAAATCGCTTTCCGGAACACTACCGTCGTTGACCACGATTTCGCTCGCCGTGCCTAGCAATTCAACTCGCGTGGTCGCTGTGCCTTTGCCGCGCACCTCAATCCGTTGCGTGATTTCGCCGCCTTCAAACCTTATCGTGAACGGGACTTCCGCCCCTGCACTGCCAAGGTTCTCCAGCGTCACGGTAACAATCTGCACATCTTTTTCCGTTTTCCACGGATGCACCGATTGCACGTGGAAATCCGGCAGGCCGCGATCCTGATACACCCAGTCGTCGAAGAACCAACTCAGGTCTCGCTTGGCGGCGGATTCGACTAACTGCTCCACATACTTTGGATCTTTATCGTCCTCGGCTCGATACTTGCGAATGGCCTGCTTCAGCGCGTCGTCGCCTATCATGTCGCGCAACATCCACCACACATACGCAGCTTTGCTCCGATAGTAAGTTTCATCAAACGTGCCGGCCAGCGGCTGGCCGATGCTCTTCTCCCCAACGCTCCTCTGACTCGTGTTCTTCTGACCGACGTTCTTCTGCAGCGCGGCCGATACTTCTTCTTCCGAATCAAGAAACGCCGCCCGGTGCTGCCCCAGTAGGTCGAGCGCCGCCTGACGTCCACCTTGCTCCTGGCGATACATCGCCTCGGCAAAATGAGCCAACCCCTCGTACACCCACGGCCTATACGATGGCAAAGCGGAATGGACCAGTTCGTGAACCAGGTTGATCCCCGCGAGCTTCGAATCCTGCGCGCCCATCGACGCCATTAGCAAGGTACCACTCTCAAACGGAGCAGAATTCGGATCGGCAAAATCGGCGATGGCAACTGGCGCGCTCGGCGGCCCAAACCACCCGGTTACAAACTTCATTGCCGGTTCGAGCGCCTTGGCGTATTTCGCCGCTCCTTCGTCGTGGCCGGGAAAACTGAACAGATAGAAAGGAGGCTTTGACTGGTCTTGATAGTCGGCCATCGCGAATGTCGGCGTGACTGTGCCGAGCTTTGCCCACGAGCATTCCGCCGAGACCTTCTGCGCGCGGCTGAACTGTTCGATCGTCGCGACAGCGCCGGGTGTACAGATTATCAAAGGCGGTGCTTCACCACTCTCGCGAGACATTGTGACTCTAGCTTTGAACTCGCTCCCCGCCTCGCGCGCCTTCCACCGATCCACCACTTCGAACAGACTGTTCCCCTCCGAAAAATCCGCCGACTCCGTCGTTATCGGATACCACGCCACGTATCCCGCGCCGCGCACCGCCGTGAATGATGGACTGATCTGGTCCCAGCTTGAATGTTTGGCGACCTCCTCCGGCACTCCGACCCGAGTCAGTCGCGTCGCATCCAGCGCGATTACACCCTCGTAGCCGATTTCGACCACCACGGAATCTTTCGGCTTGATTTCGACGGGCAGCGTAACGATGGCTTCTGAAAGCGCGCCCGTGTGGTCGATATCCGAGATGTAGGGTTGCGAAACAAATTGAACGGCCTTGCCGTCCACCCGAATCGAACGCCAATTGAGAGAGGCTGAAATCTGCAGCGCCACGACCCTCTGCGGCTGACCGGAATCGTTGCGCACCGTGATCTGGCCGCGCGCGCCCAGCCTTTGCTGCTCGGGCTCAAGGCGCACTTCCAGGTCGTACCTGGTGATGGTGAAAGCTTCCCGGTTAAGCGCCGTCGCGGGAACAATCAGACTAGCCGTCAGACCAAAGAGCAGACCAAGCCAACCCAGCAGTCTCATGATTATTTCGATGCGCCCAGGCGCCTTTGCCGCACAACTTCGTAGAGCACCACACCCGCCGCCACCGATACATTCAACGACGGCACTTTCCCCAGCATTGGAATCGAAACCAGGAAATCGCAGTGTTTGCGCACCAGATCGTGCAGTCCTTTGCCTTCGGCGCCGAGCACGATGGCGCAATGCATCTTGTAGTCCACCGCATCATAAGTCTGCTCGCCGCGCTCGTCTAATCCAACGATCCAAAGATCCTTCTCTTTCAATTCCTCGAGCGCCCGCGATATGTTCGTGACTTTGGCGACCGGAAGGTGTTCGCTCGCTCCCGCCGAAACCTTCGCCACCGCACCCGTGACCGCGGCCGACCGGCGTTCGGGAATCACCACGCCATCCGCTCCCGCCGCGTCCGCGGTACGCAGGATCGCTCCCAGGTTGTGCGGATCTTCGACTCCATCCAGCACGACGATCAGCGAGCGCTCGCCGCGACGCGACGCCACAATGTCATCGAGATCGCTATATTGTTTCGCCGAAGTCGCGGCCACCAGTCCCTGATGGGCGGCGTTGCCGGCAATTTCGTCGAGTTCCACACGCGACAAAACACGCACCGGAACGCCGATCTTGCGGCACTCGTCAATCACCCGCCTCAGGCGAATATCGTTTCGTTCCCTGGCGACGCCCACCCACTCGAAGTTGCGCCCGCGCGCCTTGAGCGCCTCCGTAACCGTATTGATTCCGTAAAGAATATTCACGCCGATTAGTTTACAGCGCGCGAGTCGTCACTCGACCTTTCCGCTGATTGCGCGCCCTGATTAACCTCAAAGGGAGCGTTCCCGTGCTCTAGCAGGCTGCGGAAAAAGTCGATCTCGCACTTGATTTTGGGTGGCGCAGCGGTTCACCGCTGCGGTAACCGGCTTGTTTTCAGGGCCGGCTTTAGCCGCTGAGGTGAGACTGCGACGCGGAAAGTACTTTTCCCGCAGCCTGCCAGGTAGTTAATTACGGGACACTCCCAGACTGGCGGCTTGCCCGCTGCGATAGCTATACTCACTACTAGGGATATGGCGATCGCGGCTGCAACTACCGGCTTCACCAGCACGGCTCGGAACCCTATGCCCCTCTCCGCGGTCATCGTCGACGACGAACAACTGGCGCGCGACGAACTCGCCTACCTGCTCAAGAACCTGGACGACGTCAACGTAGTCGCGCAGGGCAAGAACGGCTTGGAAGCCGTCAGCCTGATCCGCGAGCACAATCCGGATCTGGTGTTTCTCGACGTCCAGATGCCGGGCTTGGACGGTTTCGGCGTCCTCAAGAAACTGCTCGACCGCAAGGTTCCTCTCCCCAAAATTGTCTTCGCGACCGCCTTCGATCAATACGCGGTGAAGGCGTTCGAGGTGAATGCAGTTGACTACATCCTGAAGCCCTTCGACAAAAAGCGAGTGGCCCAGTCCATCGAGAAAGCACGGGCAAAGATTGAAGCGGGCGCCCGGCCCGAGGAAAAATTCGAAACCCTGGTGCGGATGCTGGAATCGCAGAAGCCCCAGACAACAAGGACGGCGAAGATTCTGATCAAGGCGGCGGGAAGGTTATTCCTGGCCGATCCGAAGGATATCTGCTACGCCACCATCGAAGATGGCGTGATTACCGTGGCTACCAGCGGCCACGCGGGCATGGAAGGCCAGTCGAACTGCCGAACGCTGGAAGAACTTTTCGACAACCTCGATCCCGATCTGTTCTGGCGCGCGCACCGGTCCTTTCTGGTCAACATCAATCACATCCGCGAAGTCGTGCCCTGGTTCAAAAGCTCGTACCAGTTGCGCATGGACGACAAGAAACAGACGGAAATCCCGGTCAGCCGCGCACAGACCCGCCGCCTGCGCGAACTGTTCAAGCTGTAAGGGGGAAAAAAGGGCGGACGTAAGCACTGCCGATCGTCCGCCCGGGGAGGGATCTTTGACAAGTTGCGATGGCTTGCAGGGCGATCCGGTTGGGAATCACCAGCGTCGAGCCCTCAAGCCGAATCAAGTCTTTCCGTTTCATATCGCTCAATAAGCGGGTCACCGTTTCCCGCGACGACCCGATCATTTGGGCAATCTCTTCGTGCGTGAATTCCGTGGGTACGCGAAGTTCCCGGTTGCGCGGCTCACCCGAGACCCAGGTAAGCAGCAGGCGCGCGAGCTTCTCCGTCGAACTGCGGGCGAGCAGCAGGTCGTGCACATCGTCGAACGAGGTCGTGATCTCGCGGGCAAGCATGGTGGCGCAGGCCAGCGCGGCGCAGCTGTTGTGTTCGATCAGCCGCAGGAAGCTGTCGCGTTCGACGAACTTGATCTGGCATAGCTCAATGGTGGTGACCGTAATCGGACTGGTCCCCCCGGAGACGACCGCGCTCAGCCCCAGCACCTGCCGGTCCCCCGCAATTTTCAGGATGATGGTCTTGCCATCGCGGGCCTCGACCGAGAGCTTGGAGCGGCCCGAGCAGGCGATGTAGATGCCGCGCGGGACTTGACCTTCCCTCAGCAAAGTGGCATTCGCGGGATACAGGGTCAGGTGCCCCATCGCGTTGAACTCACTCATCAGGGACTGCGGCAAATTGCAGAAGTCGCAGTTCCGCTTCAGGGTGCAGCTCAGACAGTCGTTCGGTACCGCAAAGCGCCGTGGCAACCCCAAAGCAAACTCCTGCTCTCGACAAAACTTGGCTGGCGGAATCATTCGGGGGAGGGAATGCGCCATCCAAACCTCTCATGCACACCAGTCGCCACTTACTCGGCATGCATTAAGTGGCTGTATCTTCAATGCTTAGGATGATTTCAACGAGCACGGCGCGAAAGGAGATGCCGTAGCACTGGCCCGGCTGCCGATAGTTCGGCAGATATCACCCTCATAGCGCTCCGCGTCACTTCGACGTAAGATTACTCAAATGGCGCGCGGCTGGGAGAGTAAGTCCGTAGAACAACAACAAGAGGAAATGTCAGAGCAGCAGAGGACCATCTCCGCACCGATCTCGCCCGACGAGCAGCAACGCAACCGGAAACGCGAAAGCCTGCTTCTTTCCCGGAAACGCCTCACGCAGCAACTACAAGCCGCCGGCAATCCTCGTCACCGCCAGATGCTGGAACAGGCCATCGCGGAGTTGGATCGTCAACTGTCATCTTTCAAATAGGTTACGGACTCGACAGTCACGAAGTGAGTGGCCCGGGCGCATACCCCCTATAACGAAAACCACGGTCCGCGTCGCTGATGCCTGACGTATAATCGATAGGTTGATGAAAGCCTATGTCTACGTGTCGTTGAAGAAGAGCGTTCTGGATCCCCAGGGCAAGACCATCCACGGCGCCCTTACGAAAATCGGCTACAAGGGTTTGCACGATGTGAGGCAAGGAAAGTATTTCGAAATTACCCTCAACGGCGGCATCTCAAAGGATGAGGCGCAAGCGGAAGTAGAGCGGATCGCGCGCGAAGTTCTTACGAACCCGGTCATTGAAGAGTTTCGTTTCTCCCTCGAAGACTAGCGGATTGCTCGAAGACTGGCAGGCTGCGGAAAAGCTGGTGCTTCGTATCAGGGCATCGCTTTAGCGGTGCCGAAAGTTCTTCGAAATCAAACGCCCCTTTAGGGGCTGCCCGAACAACCACCGGTCCCCCACCGAACCGTTCGCCAAGGAGCCAATTAACCAATGTGCGGCATTGTCGGATATGTGGGTAAGAAGCAGGTCGTCCCCGTTATCATTGAGGGCCTCAGAAAGCTGGAGTATCGCGGCTACGACTCGGCGGGCATCGCGGTGGCCGGAAACGGCGCCGGTCTGCAGGTCCGCCGCGCGGAAGGTAAGCTGCGCAATCTGGAAGAAGTGCTCCGCCTCAAACCACTCGACGGCACTTACGGCAAGAATCGTGGTGGTGCACAACGGCATTGTTGAAAACTATCTCTCGCTCAAGAAGAAGTTGATCGCCGAAGGACACAAGTTCACCACCGAAACGGACACGGAAATCATCGCCCACCTGATTGAGAAGTACTACCTGCAAACCGGGAACGGCCATCGCCCATCTCTGGAAGAAGCCGTGCGTAAAGCGGTGAAGGAACTCACCGGCGTGTTCGCACTGGTGGTGATCGCGGTTGACGATCCCAACAAAATCGTTGCCGCGCGTAATGGACCGCCCGTCGTCATCGGCCTCGGCAAGGACGAATACTTCGTCGCCTCCGACGTGCCCGCGCTCCTCGATCACACCCGCGACCTTTTCTTTCTGGCCGATGGAGATCTAGCCGTCATCACGCAAGAAGGTGTACGCGTCACCGATTTCGACGGCAATCCATTGGAGCGCAAAGCGCAGCGCATCACCTGGGATCCGATCATGGCGGAGAAGGGCGGCTTCAAGCACTTCATGCTCAAAGAAATTTATGAGCAGCCCCGCACCGTCCGCGACACCACGCTCGGCCGCGTCTCGCAGGACACCGGAGCAGTCTTCCTCAACGAGATGCAAGTCAGCGAAGCGGAATTCAAAGCACTGAAGAAAATCAATATCGCCGCCTGCGGCACCAGTTGGCATGCCGGGCTGGCCGGCAAGTTCATGATCGAGAACCTGGCCCGCGTTCCGGTCGAAGTCGACTACGCCAGCGAATGGCGCTATCGCGACCCGATCCTCGGCCCGGACACAATGACACTGCTGATTTCGCAATCCGGCGAAACCGCCGACACCATCGCGGCCCAGCGTGAAGCCAAGGCCAAGGGCTCGAAGACGCTGGCCATCTGCAACGTGGTCGGCTCCATGATCACCCGCGAGGCCGTCGGAACCGTCTATACGCACGCCGGCCCGGAAATTGGCGTGGCTTCGACCAAGGCTTTCACCGGACAACTTACTGCTCTTTATTTATTCGCCCTGTATCTGGCACAGCTGCGCGGCGCCATGAAGCCGGAACAGGCGAAGGCCGCCGTGCAAGAGCTCATGCTCATCCCAGGCAAGCTGGAACAGATTCTCACCCACGATGAGGCTTGCGACGAGCTGGCGAAAACTTATGTCCGCTCGCAGGACTTTCTTTTCCTCGGACGCGGCATTCACTATCCCATCGCCCTCGAAGGCGCGCTCAAGCTCAAGGAAATTTCCTACATCCACGCCGAAGGTTATCCCGCGGGCGAGATGAAGCACGGCCCGAATGCGCTGATTGACGAGAATCTGCCCGTGGTCATTATCGCCACCCGCGACGTGACGAGCCCGCAGTCGATGGTCCGTTACGAGAAAACCATGTCGAACCTGAAAGAAGTAAAAGCGCGCTCCGGCATAGTAATAGCGCTCGCCACCGCAGGCGACAAAGAGATCACCGAAGAAGCGGATCACGTGCTCTTCGTTCCGCCCGCGCCGGATGAACTGTCGGCGATTCTGGAAATCGTCCCGCTGCAACTGCTCGCCTATCACATCGCCGTGCGCCGAGGCTGCGACGTCGATCAGCCAAGGAATCTGGCCAAGTCGGTGACAGTGGAGTAGCCGCCGCCGGTTCTCAGCTATCAGCCGTCAGCTCTCAGCTCTCAGAAGATACTACTCGAACGCCGTCCGCAGAAAACTAACCAGCTGCCAGCCGTCCATATATTTGTACGGAGTCTCCCCCATGGTGTAATGCCCGCAGGGCAGCACGACGACTTTGTGATCGAGTTTGTGCTTCTCGAATTCCTCGACCACCTGCTCGGAAAATTCCGGCAGAAACGTCATGTCGTACTTCGCATAGATAATGAGCGAGCGCCGCGGCCAGCGCGAAAACTTGTCGAAGTACACCATCGGACTGACGGCGCTCCACACCTGCCGCAGATTCTCCAGATCGATGCCCGTTTCCAGTCCCTCGCGGATGTGGCGCGTGGACTGCCCGTGCCACACCACGTCGGCAAAGTAAGTCGAGGCGTGATTGAACGCAGCCACCTGAATCCGCGCATCGTGCGCGGTCGCGATAAACGCATAGCACGATCCCAGGCTGGTCCCGACGATCCCCAGCCGGTTGTAACCCTGCGCTTCCAGCCAGTCGAGACAACAGCGTACATCCACCACGCCCTGGCGCACCGAATCGAGCGTGCGGCCAATGTTGGCGGAAACGGCATAGTCGGCGCGGTCGATCTCCGCCGGCCGGCGAATGTCGTGATACGGCATGCTCAGCCGCAGCACCGCAATCCCCATCCAGTTCAGCACCCGGCAAAGGCTGGTATAGGAAATCGCATCGGAATTCCAGTGCGGCAAGAGAACGACGGCCCGTCGCCCGCGCGCCGGGAACCAGCGCGCGTTCACCAGATTGTTCTCGGGAAAAGGCGTAACCACCGGCGAGGTGAAGCGCAGAAACTCCGCGTGCGTCCCGCGAACTTTTTCTTCGAGGCGCGGGTCCGGCGCTTCGCGCGTGCTGAACACCTGAACCTCGCGCCGCTCCAACCGGAAATCCGCCGGCTTTTGGTAGGAGTAAAAGTCGTCGCTTGCCCGAACGATGCGATCGTTGAGGCGCGAGAAATATTCGAGCAGGCCGCGCGAACTCTGTCCCGAGCCCGGTCCAGGACCCTGCCCTGCAGGCACGCCGTTGCGGCCGGGCCAGCTTGCGGTCCAATCCAGCCCCCATTCCAGCGGACGCACCACGCGGTTATTGTCCACCGACGTGAGCCGGGTCTCCCAGTCGTACATCCATTGCGCGTAACGCGAGGGCATGTTCTTTCTGGACTATAGCAAACACTGGATCACGAGCCTTGTGGACAACAGCGAGTGGGGGAAGGCTGCATCCAACAGTTCGGTGCGCAAACTCAAGGTCATTGGGGCCGCTTTTCCCGCGCACGAAAGAATGCTTTACATGTAGCTACATTTGGAGCTACAATTTATATGGACTAGATAGTTCTCTCTCGTCCGCATCGCGCGTGTGAAGCGAAACCGCAGGCAGTGCCCATAGTAGCCCGCTCCTCACCGCAGGCGCCAGCTAGCTAAAACCTGAGCGGAAACGGAGAGGACACCATGCGCGAACTTATCGGTGAACGCTCGGATTACCGGTTCGAATGGGATGAAAACAAGAACCGGCAGAACATCAGAAAACATGGTGTCGACTTTGTGGATGCGGAGGAGATGTTTCGCGGCATCCTTCTCTTCTCCCCAGATGTGCGAGAAGACTACGGAGAAAACCGCTGGGTTGGAATCGGTACGATTCGCGGCCGCACTGCGGTCGTGGTTTTCACAGAGCGCGGACCAGCGACAATTCGTATCATCTCGCTAAGAAAGGCAACTCGGCGTGAAAATGAACACTACAAAAAGGCGGTCGCGGACCAACTGGAAACAGGTTGATGCGCTCCGGGATTCGGAGATTGATTTCTCAGAGAGCCCGGAACTCGGCCCCGATTTTTTTAAGCACGCTATTCGTTGGCCGGGAAGGAAAAAGCAGATCACGTTGCGTCTGGACCCCGATGTACTTGGTTTTTTTCGCCGGCACGGAAAGGGGTATCAAACCGCCATCAACGCGGTGCTCCGGCACTATATGAAATCTCAACAAGAAAGCGACTCAAGAGGGTCCGGCCAATCGCGTTGACCGAGGGCAGCTCAGAGGTACACCCGCGGCACTCTCTGCGACAATCCGCAAAGAATTTCATAAGGCACGCTTTCACACAGACGAGCCAGTTCCACCGCGTCCACGCTTTTGCTCCCACTGCCGCCGATCAGGATGACTTCATCTCCCACCGCAACCTCGCGAATGTGGCTGACGTCCACGATCGTCAGGTCCATGGAGACGCGTCCCACCACCGGTGCGTATTCACCGCGCACGATCACCCGCGCCCGATTCGAAAGCAGCCGCGGATAACCGTCCGCGTAACCGACGGGCAGCACCGCGATGTGGCTCCGCGCTTTGGTCACGTAGGTGCCCATGTAGCCGATCGCCTCTCCGGCGGCGGCTTCCTTCACCGTCAGCACTCGCGTCTTCCACGAAAGCACGGGACGCAGCCGCGGCAGCGGAGTCACCGCGGCGGGCTCGCCGCCACGCGTGAAGGCAAGCGAATATCCGTAGAGCGCGATTCCCGGACGCACCATGGTCTTCCACGTCTCCGGCCGCGCGCTCATCGCGGCGGAATTCCCCATGTGCACCAGTTGAGGCTGGAGCCCGTAATTACGCAAGATCGCAAGTCCCTCTTCAAAGTTCTTCATCTGGCGCACAGCGTTTTCGTCGTCAAGCACTTCCGCCGACGCGAGATGCGTGCTTATGCCTTCCAGGCTCAGGTGCTTGCACGCGGATAACATCTCGCACAAACGCGGCAACGCTTCCTTCGGTGCGCCCAGACGGTTCATGCCGGTGTCGAGCTTCAGCTGCACCGGCAAAACGCTTTGCCGTTTGCTCGCAGCTCGTTCCAGCAACTCAATGTGCCATGGTTCCCAGATGGTGGGAGTCAGATTCTGGGCGACGATCCCATCCTCCTCGCCCTTCCAGATTCCTGTCATCAGCAGGATGCGGACCCTAACGCCGGTGCCGCGTAGCGCCAGGCCTTCCGCGGCGCTGGTCACTCCCAGCCACGTCGCGCCCTCGGCTTCGAGAGCGCGGGCGCACCTGATCGCGCCGTGACCGTAGCCATCGGCTTTGACCACCGCGCAAATGGTGACGTCGGCGCCGACGTGCTTCTGTATCGCGTGAAAGTTTTCTCCCAGCGCCGCCAGAGAAACTTCCGCCCAGGTCCGGCCGTCGAGAATCAGCGAGCGGCGCTCGGGCATTTTCGACAAATCGGGACGCGTCGCGTTCACGTAGTCGATTATAGTGACCGCGCGCACGGCGCTGTTGGATGCTAAGTGCCGATGGTAACTCCGACGCCAACCGCTGACGTTAACCGCCCGCCAGCACAAAGTTCACCGTGATTTCGGTCTCCACCTCGACAGGCTCGTTGTTCAGCAGATACGGCCGATAGCGCCATTGCCGGACCGCTTCAATCGCGGCCGTGGCCAGCATTGGGTGTCCGCGGACCACGACCAGATTCTCGATCGTCCCCGCCTTGCTGATAATCGCCCGCAACTCGACCGCGCCCTGAACGCGCGCCTGGCGCGCGAGAGGCGGATAGATCGGCTGCACCCGGTGCAGGAGGCTGGCCTCCGACAAGTGCGATACCAGCAAGGGTTTGACCGCGGCTGGGTGTGCAGGGATGACAACGGGGATGGTGTCTCCAATGCTGCGGGCAACGCCATCGCCTCGTCCGCGGCCCGATCCAGTGTCAATGGTGGGGAAGTCCGGCGCGGACGGACCTGAGTCTGCATCGTTGACTGCCGCGATGTGATTGGGAATCGTTGGCGGCGCCGTGATCTGCTCCGGGCGCGGGTTGCTGACCGCGGCGGTCGTATGATGCCCGTGTGCAGCCTGTGTTGCCGCGGGTGGTGTGAACGCCGCAGGTACCGTGAGCTGCAGCCAATGCACTCGCGGTGGCCGCTGAACCCAGATCAACGGGATTGCGAACAGCACGCTCAGTCCAAAGGCTTGCATGGTGAAGGATGCGATCGTAGTCCATCCGCGACGGGCAGACTGGTCCCATGTGCTTTCGAGTGTGCTGAACGTTGGAGTGCTAAGAGTTGGAGCGCTGAACATGGTGTCCTCCGGGGAACGGGCCCGTACTCCCTACAGACACCTTCGGTTTGCGATTTGATCCTGGGCGATGAGGTGAGAACGAAAACAAAAGTCAGTTACCGGCGCGAAAACTTGACCGAAAAAAAGACCGCGCCTGGACGCGGTCTTTAACAAATAAGTTGGAACTAAAACTACCCTAGCGGTGTCGCTATGGTTTCGGCGGCGTGCTCGCGGGCGCAGCGGGTTTGCTGGCCGCGGGCGCAGCGGGTTTAGTGGTTGCCGGCTTCACGGGCTTGGGAGCCACGCTAGCCGCAGCCGGCGCCGGCACACCCGACTGCGCGTTGTAGGCTTCGACGATCGGTTGCGTGATGTCCATCGCCGCTCCAGACACAATCACCGGGCCCCGCGGCCAAGGCTGTGAAGTGTCAAGGAGAAGACCGTAACCGTTGTCGGAAACATACTTCTGGATTATCGGCGCCATTTTCGTCAGGATTTTATTTCCGATCTCGCCCTGCTGGTTCTGGAAATCTTCCTGCGCGTCCTGCGTAGAGCGATCGAAACTCTTCTGCTTCGCCTCGATCTGCTTCACCAGCTTGTCGCGCGATTCGTCATTCAACTTGTCCTGCTGGGCACTGAGCTGCTTCTTGAGGCTGTCGATTTCGTCAGCCAAGCCCTTCAGTTTGTTCTGCGTGGGTTCAAATTTCTTGGCGAGCTCGTCGAAATCGCGCCGTCCTTCGTTGGAGGCGAAGATCGCCTGTTCGATGTTGATGGTGCCGACTTTCGTGCCAGAAACCTGGGCCGCCGCCGCCGCAGCAGCGGAGGGTGCGTTGGGTGGGCTGGCAGCGGCGGGAGCGCCGGCAGCCGGCGCGGCTTGGGCCAGAGCGAAGGCGGAGAGGCCGAACACTAGGGCCACGCTGACACGCGCAAACTTGCTAATCAAAACCTTCCTAATCATTGGATCCTTTGAACTCCTTCGGATTTTTCGGAAATGCTGGAAGCTTCCAGCTCGCTGGGCTCAGCGAGGCTGATCGCAACCCGAGCCTATCAGTCATCAGACTTGAAACACAGACCTGAAAAATGGACCTCAAACCGGCCCAGCGAGCGCGCAAAGCACTTACGACGCCCGGCTCTCTTCACGCAGAAACCGCAAGCGTGGTGATCAGGGTGTGGACTCAATGCATTATACGGAGCGTACCGGAACAGCGTCAAACGATCTTCGCTGCTTTGGTTAGTTCGATGCGGCCGGGCGGGATAGTTTCAGGTTTTCAGTTGCCAGCCACAACCGGGTCTCGCCTCCATCGTTCACGCGGAAATCGGATAGATGCATTCAGAGCGCAAAGTCGCGCCCCTTTTTTTGCCAGCCCAGCGGCAGTTTCCCCCTAGTACGTACCCACGCCGTTCGCGTTGCGGATCCTAAACCAATCGTAAGCCGTCTTGCCGCGATTCAAGATCACATCGCAGCGCACTCGAAAGAACGCCTGCTGAATCCGCATGACGACCTGCCAGTTGTCCCGGTTGCTGCGAGCGTCGCTGCGTTGCGCCCAAACCTCGCTAAGCTGGCGCTGCCGCAACTTTCTGTAGTCGCCGTCGTATGCGCCCCCGTACCAGTTCCCATCCTGTGCCGCTTCCATTTTGATCTGATTGTGCTGGGCAATTCTGCCATTGGCATCGATGGCCGCGGAAAGAACGTCCGATTGCTCGTCGAACCATTCATGGACGACGCGCTCGGTTTCGGCCGCATCGTGCGTTTTCTTGAACTCGTGGATCGCGTCCAGCACGGCCTGGGTATTATCCGCGCCTTCCAGTGCAACCGCCGGGAGGGGATTCTTGCGGACCGACGGGTCGTCATCCGTGACTACCCACTTGGCCTTGCTCTTCGAGGTGTCCTTATTCTTCTTGGCCACGTCGCCGAGCGGCGGCGGAGTACCGTCATCGCTATTCTGCCCCAACACCTGCCCTGCGAACGGAAGAATGAGAATCGTCGCCAGTAGCCACTTCCAACGCATAAGTCCTCGTTACGGTAAGAAGATATGTGGGGGGAGACCACGATTTCCGCACCTTCATGATACCTATTCCGGACGGAGTACCAGCAGTTACTTGCGTTATAGGACCATAGTGCCCAGCGTTCCCGCTGCTGGGCCGGTATGGCATAGCGGTTTGACCGAAAGAACCGTCGCTGGGTCGTAGCCGTCGTTCAATAGTGGAACCGGTACCGCACCTGCACATAGATTTCGCGCGGCAGGTTCCAGTGGAATCCGCCGTAGGTCAGGCTGTTGTCGTACTCGACGCGGCGGTTGGTTACGTTTAACGCCGTGACCGACGCGGTGAAGCGTTCGCCGAAGTCTTTGCCGAGCGACAGATCGAAGGTGGTGTGTTGCGGCAGATAATCGCCCGGATACGGCGCGCCCGGGAACCCGTTGCTGAATCCGGAGCCGTAGTAAACGTTGGTGGAGGCATAGGAGCGCCAGGGGAGAGTGACGTCGCCGCCCACGTTGAGCGTGTTGCGCTGGTCATGGTCGAGCGGGCAAAGGTAGGGGACGGCGCCGTTGGCAAGTGGCGCGCACACGGCAACGTTATTCAGTCCTCCCGTGATGACGCCACCGCCCTCGGCAATCTGGTTGGAGTAGGCGAGGTGAACCTGGGCACGGTGGGCGATGCGCGGAGAGCGCAGCGTAAGTTCCCACCCGCGAATCAAGGCTCTGGTATCGGTGAGCGGAAAGAAAATGTTGGATGCTCCGATGTTGTTGTGGTCGAGAAAATTGGCGACATCGGTTTTGAAGGTATCGGCGTCGAGGACCCATCCGCGGTAAGGAATGGTGACGCCGAACTGATGTTCTTCGTCGCGCTCACCGTGAAGCGGCAGAAATTCGCAGCTGGGCGGCTCACACAGCGACTCCAGCGGACCGGAAACGGTTTCTATGGGCGGCGCTTGATAGTAGTGTCCGTAGAAGGCGCGGAATGTCCAACGCAGCCGAGGAATGGTGACGGTGGCGCCGAAGCGTGGGCTGATGGCGGACTCGGAGATGGGCGGCTCGATGGAATCGGCCGAAAAGTTGCCTTCGGAGAAGCGCGTGGGGCGCATACCGGCGGATAGAGTCAGCCAGGAAAAAGGATTGAATCTGTCGTCGATGTAAAAGGTCTCGAGATTGGCGGTGGGGCTCTCGCTGATCGTGAAGGGTGGATTTCCGCTGCCGTCATTACTATTAAAGATGGCGCCGAAGACCTGGTTATCGTGCTCGTAGAAGCTGAGGAATCCAACCTGCAGATCGTTCTTCTTGTAGTTGGCGGCGAAGCTGGCCTGACCTCCAACATAAGTGGAGGTGCGGTCTTCCGTGGTGGCGATCGGAATGTCGTTGGGATTACTGGCGTAGTCGCCGCTGTTGTAGTGGTAGAAGGGAGAAACCGTGGCCAGGAGATGGGAATTGAAAGTGTGCAGCCAGGTGAAGAGGACGCCGGCATCGGTCTCGTGTTGGCCATCGCGCAGGCCGATGCTGGGGTATTGCGGGGTGTAGCCGTTGGCCGGGATCGATCCGTTCTCGATGTCGTTGGCATTCGGATCGTAGGGGATCTGATAATAGTCGCGGCGGACCGAGGTCATCAGGCGAAGCTGGTTGGCGGGATCCACATTGAGGATAAAAGATCCGAAGCCGCCGACGCCGTTGACCGCATCGTGCACAACTTGCGGAACAGGCGGCTGCAGGCCGAGATTGCTGCGATTGCCGTTGACGCTGGCGTAATAGGCGAAGCGGTCGGTGTGGCTGCCGAAGCTGAGGGCGTTGTCGGTCTGGTAGAAGTTGCCGGCGGTCACGGTGAGTTCGGCTTCGTTGTTGCGCTCGAAACCGGTGCGGGGCACGACGTTGAAAACGCCATAAGTGCGGTCGCCGAACTCGGCGCTATAGCTGCCGCGGTTGACCTCGACGTAATCCAGGTCCTTGGGATCGAACTGGGGTCCGAGATTTTGCGCGATGGCGGTGTTAATGACGGGAATGCCATCGAGGAGCCAGGTGATCTGGTGGCCGCCGCGCATGTGGAGCATGTCGTGAGTCACGTAAGCGGCGGGGACGTAGTCGGTGATCATGGCCATGCTGTTAGTGCCGTCGGCGCCGGGAGTGCGCTCGATGTCGTGGCGGCTGACGAGGGTGGTCGGAGTGAAGCTGTCGGTGGCGACGACTGCGGGTGAACCGGAGACGGTGACTCTCTCATTCGCGGAGGCCACTTGCAATAAAAAGTGCACGACCGGCACAGATCCCGAGATGACGATGACGTCCTGTGCAGTTTGCGCGAAGCCCTTACTGGCGACGCTGACGGAGTATGCGCCGAGCGCGACGGCGTTGAACTGGAATTCACCGTTGGCGCCGGTGGTGGCGCTCTTTGCCCAGTCCGACGACTTGGCTCTGAGCATCACCATGGCGTCTTGAATGGGACGATGCTGCGGGTCATGCACGACGCCGCGGACGGCGCCGTAATCGTTGGCGAAGGCGGCAGCGGCGATCAATATGGTGATCAAGATCAAGGCAGCGAATTTCAGCAGCTTGAGGCGAGCCATGTGCTCGATGTCCCCTGGAAATTCTGTGTGGCGCGGACACTCCTGTCCGCGTAACGCCTCGAGACGGTGCAACACCCCGAGACGATGCAAGGTTTCGATCAGAAAATCGCTTCGTATCAGGGCATCGCTTTAGCGATGCCGAAAGGTGACTCCTCGCATTGCCCCTTTAGGGGCAGGAGAGGATCGCCAGCGAAGGTGGCAGAGGCTTAGCGGCGCGGAGGAGCGCGGGCGGAATCGTGTCCGGAGATGTCGCTTGCGTGAAGGGCCGCGCTTTGCGTAAGCCGCGCCGGTTCGATCAGAAGACTCAACCAGGAGAGCAGATTGGAAGCGGGTTGCGCCCACTCCGAGGTGGTAGCGCCGCAGCAGCAATGGTTCTTGCAGCAGTCGCCGTCATTGGTGGCTTGCAACGAGGTTTCGATAGACTTGCCTGGAGACGACTTGCCTGGAGAAGATTTGACTGGAGATGACTCCGACTGGGCCGGCTTCGACCGTGCCATCGCATGATGGCATGGCATCGCCGGTTGCGCCGGGGGCCCGGACACCGGCTTGCGCATGCAGCGCAAGGCTCCCGGCCCGGCAGCACAGGCCATCGTCAGCGGCCCGAAGGACGAGACGAGCATGACCAGCACCAGAAATCTGGCAGTCCAGCGTGAAGCTCCCCACATTTGCGGAACAGCATAGCAGTACCCAGTACCCAGTTGCCAGTACCTAGTGACGTGGCCTCTGCGTACTGGCAACTGGGTACTGGGTACTGATTCCTGTACCATTTCTCCGTGCACGAACTGTCGGAGCGGCTGTTGAAGACAATTCGGAAGCAGCAGTCGATTCGAGCCGGGGACCGCGTGGCCGCGGCGGTTTCCGGTGGGGCGGATTCTGTGGCTTTGCTTTGCCTGCTGCTGGAGTTGCGGTCGGAGTTGGGGATCGTGCTGTCGGTTGCGCATGTCAATCACAAGCTGCGCGGAAAAGAGTCGGACGAGGACGAGCGGTTTGTCGCGAAGCTGGCGCGGCAGTACGGACTCGAACTGGATACTCGTGCCGTCCCAGTTGACGGCAGTCATATTTCCGAAATCCGTTCCGGCATCGAAGCGGCCGCGCGTGAACTGCGCCACGGCTTTTTTCGCCAGCTGGCGCGGGAGGGTCGGGCGACGAAGATTGCGACGGCACACACTCTCGACGATCAGGCGGAGACGGTGCTGCTGCGCATTTTTCGCGGCACCGGCATTCGTGGACTTTCGGCCGTTCATCCGCGAATCGTCTTCGAGGAGCAGGGCCGCGCCTTCGGAGAGTTGGTGCGGCCGCTGTTGGGCTTCCGGCGCGCTGCATTGCGGGAATTTCTGCGCGCGCGGGGCCAGAGCTGGCGTGAGGATTCATCCAATCGTGATGTTGCCTTCCTGCGTAATCGCGTGCGCCATCGGCTGCTGCCGATGATCGCGGAAGAATTTGGCGAGGCTGCGATCGAACACATGGGTGAGCTGGCGGAAATTGCGCGGGCCGAGGAGGAGCATTGGGAGCGCGGGCATCCGGAGGTTCGGGTGCGGTGCGGGGGCGCTTGTTCCGATGACCAGACGCGGCAAGCCGCGTCTCTACCACTGGCGCCGCTGCTGGCGCTTCCGCTGGCGGCCCAGCGCCGATTGATGCGCTCGTGGCTGGAAACCAATGCGCCCGATTTGAGTATCTCGTTCCGGTTGATCGAGGAGGCGCTTGAGTTGGCGCGCGGACAGGCAGGCAAGCGACTGGAGCTACCGGGCGGGCGCAATCTTCTCCGGCGGAATCTTCGACTTGAACGGCAGGAACTTTTGTTGGAACTGGAACCTTTGGGCGGCCCGGACGAAGCAGCGCATCGACGAGCGGCGGATTATGAATACGTTTTAGCGGTGCCGGGCGCGGTGGAGGTTCCCGAACTGGGCGTCTGCATGGAAGCGCGAGTGGTGGATGTAGGCGGCGTTCCGGAGGGAAAGCGCGGGCAGTTGCTGGATCTGGGGCGCATGCCGAAGGAAGTCCTGATCCGCAACTGGCGGGCGGGAGATCGTTTCTGGCCGACGCATACAGCCGCGGCCAGAAAAGTCAAGGAGTTGCTGAGTGACCGGCATGCCACCGGAGCGGAGAAAAAGCTCTGGCCGGTTGCGTTTGCGGAAGGCTGCGGGCTGGTCTGGATGCGGGGGTTCGCGGTTCCGGCGGCTTTTCGGTCGCCGGCGGGGGCGTTGCAAGCGATTTGGATTCGCGAGATCGCGGGCATGATGTAACATTCCTTCGTCAGAGTTAGGTTGCTGCTTTATTTAAGAGGAGTGTGACGTTTTAAACCAGGATCCTTACCTCTACCCTTTTTGGGGCACCGCGAAGCGGTGGAACCAAAACAGCGCTATTGAAAGCAAGCGGCGGCGGCTAAAGTGCGCGCGCCCTGCCGTCTTCCGGTCGCGCGGAAAGGGCAGCAAGCAGTGCGCTCCGGCGAACCCCGTTTTTCCACTCGGTGCGAGGCGGCAATTTGGACGCGCACATCACGCCGCACCACTTACTCGCCAGGGGCGGTCGTTAAGTTTGGTGATAGGCTGATACACGAGGAAGGAAGAATGCGATGCGAGTTGCCAGGGAGATTCTAGGTTGGGTCTTACTTGTCGTAGGCATCGTAATCACGGCCACACAGGTCGGCTTCGTGGCGACCGGTATGGGTATTAATATCATTGCTTGGTTGGTTTGCGTTATCTTCGTCGTTACCGGCCTATGGCTCGTTAGTCCAGGCTGGCCTAGAAAGAAGCTTCATGGCGATGATCAGGACACCACTGCGCGAGGGTCCCTGATCTGCTTAAACTGCAGCAAGCAAAATGAGGGCAACGCCAAGTTTTGCATCTATTGCGGAACAGCGTTATCAAGCTTAATTCCGCTCCACACCGCTCCTCCTCCTCCGCAAGTAGATGCAGAGCATCCTTGCCCAAAGTGCAACTCCGGCCCAACCGAAATCTATGAACGGTCACGCGAGGGAGAAGGCTGGACTTGTCGAGCCTGTAATCACACGTGGCAGGTTTCGGCATGAGGGAGGCTCTTATGACCGATCAATTGTTTGAGAAGAGAGCACGAGAATTGGTCAGAGGCGCGGGGGCCGCGGAGGGGCTAACGGGGTATAGCGGGGTATGCTTTGGCATCCTTCGGCCCTGCACCAAAAGTGAGTTTCCACGTTTAGAGTCACGGCATCAGCGTACAAACTTAGTTACCACGCCGGAGGCGCCACTTCCGCTATGAATGCTTCGCCGAATGTCAGGTTGCGCCAGGTGATCTCGTCTGACCAGATTCAGAAAAGAGTCCGCGAACTGGGACGGCAGATTTCCGACGATTATCGCGGCCAGACTGTAGTCGCGCTGGGGATTCTGGAGAACAGCTTCCTGTTCATGGCCGACTTGGTGCGGGCGGTTGATGTACCCGTCATCTGCGCCTTTATCAAGCCGAAATACAAGCAGAGCAAGCAGGGCGAGTCTCCGCTATTGGAGATTTTTTTCAGTCACGAACTGGCGATCGCCGGCAAGCATGTGCTGCTGGTCGAGGGGGTGGTGCACTCGGGCGTGACCACCGAATTCCTGATGAGCGACCTGCGCGGACGGGGCGCGGCTTCGGTGAAGCTGGTTACGCTGCTCGATCGCCAGGCCGCCCGCCGCGTGCCGCTGCAGCCCGACTACTTCGGCTTTCTGGTCGATGACACGTTTCTTTGCGGCTATGGATTGGGGAGTCCCGAGCAGACGGGACGGAACCTGCCGTTTGTGGCCGCGTCTACTTAAATCGCTGCTTGATGTCGTGTGCGGACGGGGCGGAGCCTGTCCTGAGCGCAGCCGAAGGAACCCGTCCAGGCGCGGCAAAGCCCCGCTGCCCCATGCGCCCTTCCATCGCGTGACTTCTGTCACTTCCTTCTGGTCCCCCGTTTTCCTTACAAAAGGTCTAAAATGAGGCAACAGGCTTTTCCCAGTCGAATTTCCGCCTCCGGCATCTAATATGAGCGAAGAGGCGGCGTCTTTTGTATTGGGTGGGGATGAGGCTGCACTTAGAGGAGTTTTAGGTGAATTCGACGATCAAGACGGTACTATTCTGGGGGGTCATCGTGGTCTCGGCCTTCCTGCTCTGGCAGGTCGTGAAAACCGGCAGCAATGCCCAGAAGGAAAAAGAAATCGGCTTCTCTGAATTCCTGTCGGACGTGGACCAGGGCAATATCCACGACGTCACGTTCATCGGTCAGGAAGTAAAGGGGAAGTTCAAAAACCCCGACTCGCCCTTTCATACGATTGTGCCGGCGAACTATCCGGATATGTACAAGAAGCTGACGGAAAAGAATGTTCCGTACAGCTTCAAGGACATCAGCAACGGCACCTGGCCCAGCTGGATTCTCAACCTGGCGCCGCTGGTTTTGCTGGGCGCGCTTTGGTTCTTCATGATCCGGCAAATGCAGACGGGTGGCAACAAGGCGCTGTCGTTCGGTAAGAGCCGCGCGCGCCTGCTCTCCATGCAGCAGAAAAAAATCACGTTCAAAGACGTGGCCGGCGTGGATGAGGCGAAGGAAGAACTTCGCGAAATTATCGAGTTTCTGCGCGAAGCGCAGAAGTTCCAGAAACTTGGCGGACGCATTCCGAAGGGCGTGCTGCTGGTTGGACCTCCCGGAACGGGCAAGACCTTGCTGGCGCGAGCGGTCGCCGGCGAAGCCAATGTTCCCTTCTTCTCCATCTCCGGCTCCGACTTTGTGGAAATGTTCGTGGGCGTGGGCGCGAGCCGCGTGCGCGACCTGTTCGAACAGGGCAAGAAAAACGCTCCCTGCATCATTTTCATCGACGAAATTGACGCCGTCGGACGTCACCGTGGTGCTGGGCTAGGCGGCGGACACGATGAGCGCGAGCAGACTTTGAACCAGTTGCTCGTCGAAATGGACGGCTTCGAATCGAACGAAGGCGTCATCCTGATGGCGGCGACCAACCGTCCCGATGTCCTCGATCCGGCGCTGCTGCGGCCCGGGCGTTTCGACCGCCGCGTGGTGGTGAATCGTCCCGATGTTCGCGGACGGGAAGAAATTTTGCGCGTGCATACCCGCAAGATTCCACTCGCCGACGATGTGGATTTGTCCGTGCTCGCCCGCGGCACACCGGGATTCTCCGGCGCGGACCTGGCCAACATGGTGAACGAAGCGGCGTTGGCGGCGGCCCGGCCGAACCGCAAGGCCGTCCTGATGTACGACTTCGAACTGGCGAAAGATAAAGTGCTGATGGGCGCGGAACGCAAGTCGCTCTTGCTCTCCGATGAAGAGAAGAAGAACACCGCGTACCACGAGGCCGGACACGCGCTGGTGGCTGCTGTGCTGCCGCACTCCGATCCGGTGCACAAGGTCACCATCATTCCGCGCGGCATGGCGCTCGGTTTGACCATGCAGTTGCCCACCGACGATCGCCACAACTACTACAAGAACTATCTCGACACGCAGATCTCTATCCTGATGGGCGGGCGTATCGCGGAAGAGCTTTTCTTGAACCAGATGTCGACGGGCGCCGGTAACGACATTGAGCGAGCCACGGAACTGGCGCGCAAGATGGTTTGCGAGTGGGGCATGAGCGACCTCGGGCCGCTGACCTTCGGCAAGAAAGAAGAGCAGATTTTCCTGGGACGCGAGATCGCGCAACACCGCGACTACAGCGAAGCCACCGCCATCCAGATTGACGAAGAAGTCAGGAAAGTGGTGAGCGCCGGGTACGCGACGGCCAAGGGGATCCTCTCGGAGAATCGCGAAACACTGATCCGGATCGCGAAGGCGCTGATCGAACGCGAAGTGCTGGACGCCTCCGAGATCAAGATGCTGGTCGAGGGGCAGGATCTGCCCCCCATCAAGCCGCTCCCGGCGAAGGCCGACGACGGCGTGCAGCAAGTCCTCAAGCCGGAACGGGCTCCTGCCAAAGGCGGCGAGCGGCCGGCGACGGCGTAAGTGCAGTGGTCAGTGGCCAGTGGCCAGTGGCCAGCAAATAGTGAATAGTTTCATGTGGGCGGTCGGTTTTCGGCCGCCCTTTCCTTTCTTGCAGCACCAGCGCCACAACCGCAAGGATTTTTCGCGGACCACTGACCACTGATCACCGACCACTGACCACTGCGCTTGCCGTGCGATACTATGCGTCGTGAATCTGACTCTCCAATCTAAAGTTGCTCTTATCACCGGCGGATCGCGCGGGATTGGCGCGGCGGCGGTGCGGATGTTTGTAGCCGCGGGCGCGAAAGTTGTATTCAATTATCAAGCGGCAAGGGCCCAGGCCGAGGATTTGGTGCGGGAATGTGGCGCGGAAAACTGTCGCGCGCTGCAAAGCGATCTTTCCACCACCGCGGCGGCGCGGCAACTGGTATCGTCTGCGATCTCGGCCTTCGGGCGACTCGACATTCTGGTCGCGAATCACGGCATCTGGCCCCCTGAGGACGCATCCGTCGACCGCATGTCGGAAGAACAATGGCATCGCACCATCGCCGTGAATCTGGATAGCGTCTTCACGCTCGTCAAGCATTCGGTGGGGCAGATGAAGAAGCAGGCCGCAGCGTCCTCCGGAGCATCATTCGAAACTGCGGCCGGCCACATCGTGCTGGTCAGTTCGACGGCCGGCCAGCGCGGCGAAGCTTTCCACTGCGACTATGCGGCCTCGAAAGGCGCGTTGATCAGCATGGTGAAAGGACTCTCGACCGAACTGGCGCCCGAGCATATCTATGTCAATTGCGTCGCGCCGGGGTGGGTGGCTACGGACATGGCTGCGCCGGCCTTGAATGATCCGCCCACACGCGAGAAGGTTTTTCGCGGCATACCGCTCGGCCGCGTGGGGACGCCGGAAGAGATCGCGGGGCCGATTCTGTTCCTGTGCACGCCGTATGCCGGATTTATCACGGGCGAAGTTTTCAATGTGAATGGCGGGGCGGTGCTGGTTGGGTGAGGTCAGTGTGGCGCGGACACTCTTGTCCGCGAAATGTATGCCCCAGAGAAAGGCAAGGGCAACCGGACAAGAGTGTCCGCTCTACACGATCCGTTCTCTGGTACAGCTAAAATGGGCTTAGGCGCTTCTAACCAAGTATCCATGTACCGTCTTGTTGCCATTTTGCTGCTGTGCGCGCTGGGCGGTGCCCAAACCGCTCCGACCCCCGCGCCCGCTCAGCCCGCCGTCAACATGAACGACTCCGACAACGCCCGCAAGGCGCGGGCGGTTCTCGATCAGGCCATCGAGGCGCTAGGCGGGCAAGCCTACCTCACCTATGAAGACAAGTGTGAGGAAGGCCGCTACTATCCGCTCTATCACGGACGTACCGAGAGCACCGGGATTCCCTACCGATACTATCTCGAATATCCGGACCGGGACCGTTTCGAAGTCATCCACACCAAGGACGTTTTTTTCCTGTTCGGGCAGGTGGGTGACATCAAGGTCAAAAACAAGAACGATATTGTTCTGATTCACAACGGCGACAAAGGATACGAGGTTACGTACAAGGGAACGGCGGCGCAGGATAAGCTCGATTTGCAGAACTACCTTCGCCGCCGCGAGCATTCGCTCGAATGGGTGTTCCGCAAGTGGATGCGCGATCCGAACGTGGCCCTCTTCTATGATGGCCTGGCGGTAGTGGATGGCAAGGAAACCGAAGGCGTTACGCTGCTCAACCGCGAAAACGACTCGGTGAGCGTTTTCCTCGACCAGAATTCGCACTATCCCGTCAAGATCAGTTACTCGTGGCGCGATCCGAAAGACAAGCAGAAGAACGTGGAAGATGAGATTTACGACAGTTACAAACTGGTGCAGGGAATCTGGACGCCCCACTCCATTACCCGTTATTTCAACGGAGAGACTTCGCAGCAGCGCTTCATCAACGTCGCGAGCTACACCCCGAAACTGCCCGATTCTATGTTCGAAGCAGCGGTGACCTACGACCCCAAAGCACCACTGAAGAAACCGTAAGCGGTCATTGTAAAAAGTGCACTTGTCACTTGTCAGGCCAGTGTCATAGCGACCCACAACCTGAAGCTGCCGGAATGGCCGGCCGTTAGGTTGCACCAAACGGACAGCTTGACAATCCGGTAAGTGTGCGTACATAGTGTACATACTAATAAACTCCGATCCCAACTAAGGCGCGGAAATGCTTTTCGAGTGGGACGAAGGCAAGAGGCAGGCGAATCTCGCAAAACACCACATCGATTTTCGGGATGCCAAACGAGTGTTTGACGGGCCGGTGTTCGAGAGAATTGACCGCCGTCATGGTGAAGATCGCACATTCGCTGTCGGCCTTATGGAAGACATTGAAATCGTAGTGGTCTACGTGATGCGCGGCAAACGGCGGCGAATTATTTCGGCAAGGAGGGCACACCGCAATGAAAGGCAAGAATACACGGACCGGCTCAAGCGCGCGGGCAAAGGGCAAGACTGACTTTAGACGATTGCGCGAAATGCGTGATCAGGACATCGACTACTCTGATATCCCCAAGCTGGATAAATTGTTTTGGAAGAAAGCCAAGCTCACCATGCCGGAACCCAAGGACCGCTTGACAATCCGGGTTGACCATGATGTTGTGCAATGGCTCAAGCAAAAGGGTAGCGGCTACCAGACCCGCATTAATGCCATTTTGCGCTCCTACATGAAGGCCCAATCTGGCGAACGGGCAGATAGCCGAACATAAACGTCATGCCCACTCCGCCACCGCAGAGCTTCACTCCTGGGCATCGGCCAACTGGGCAATGCGCCGCACATGGATTTTCTTCTCGCGTTTGCGGGTCTGGGCGATGTCGTAGGAAGCCTGCATCCGCATGAGCGTGTCCATCTGCACACCGAAGGCTTTCTCAATGCGCAGCGCCATGTCCCCCGACAGGTCGGCCTTGCCATTAAGCAAGCTGGACAGCGCGGGACGGGAAACCCCAAGCGCGATCGCCGCCGCCGTTACTGACAAGCCCGCAGGCTGGATGATTTCGGTGCGGATGAAATCTCCTGGATGGGGCGGGTTCTTCATGGGCATGGTGTTACTCTCCTGTGTGGGTCAGCCGACCCTGATTTGTTGCGGTTGCTAGTGGTAGTCTTCCAAAAAAAACGACTGTAGCCTGTAGCTTAACGCTTGTCAATGCGGAAACCCCGCGTCGCGCAAGCCATCCCCTTTGATGACCCCCAGGTTGGTAAAGAAAGCCGCCATTCCCCGACAAAACAAGGCCAGATTCCCCCTTCGTTACCCCCCCAATCTACAACTGCCTGAATAAGTTAGCCCAAGCCACGGTGCAACCAGCCACGGAGTGTGGCTGTTTTGCCACATACGGAAGTCCGCCCATCCCTGTAAGCTTATAGACCACAAAAGACTTACACATCTCCCCCTTGACGTACGAGCAAACAATTCGTGCTGCGGTGACCTGCACCGGAGTGGGTCTGCACAGCGGCGCTCCGGTCAGCCTGCGGATTCTGCCCGCCCCTCCCGGAACGGGAATCGTCTTCCACCGCACCGACCTCGACAGCTTCGCCATCGAAGCCAGCGGACGCAACGTAGCCCGCGTCAGTTACGCCACCAGCCTGATGAAGAAGGGCGTGCTCATCTCCACCACCGAACACCTGCTCTCGGCGTTTACCGGCGTCGGCAT
>JBEKWL010000015.1:0-33820 GCA_049513095.1 Terriglobales bacterium | reverse complement strand
GTCACCCAGTTGCAGCAGCAGATGACCACGATGATGCGGTCCTTTGATGAGCGCATGGGCGTCATGAAGAATCTGCTCGAGCACAACACCGACGCCGCCAACAAAGTAAGCGCCGCAATCGGCGAGCTGCAAACTTCCGTCAACAAACAACAGCAGGATCGCGCCGCACAGGTCGACCAGATCTCCGGGCAGATTCAGGCGCTGAACGACACCATGGACGAGCTCAAAGTCCGCCTCGCCAAGCTGAGCAAGCAGTTCGAGGACATGCAAACGGCGCAGCAGTCCATGGCCGCACAGCAGGCGCAAGCGCAGCAGCAGGCCCAGGCAATCGCTCAGGCCCCTCCGCCCGACGTGCTCTACAACAACGCCCTGCGCGACTACAACGGCGGGAAGAATGATCTCGCAGCCCAGGAATTCAACGACTACATCAAGTTCTACCCGAACACCGACCTGTCCGGGAACGCATATTTCTATCTAGCCGAAATTCAGTTCAAGGCCGGCGATTACCAGAACGCGGTCGCGAGCTATGATCTGGTCCTGCAGAATTTTCCCAGCGGCAACAAGGCTGCCGCCGCGCAGCTCAAGAAGGGATTCGCGCTCCTCGAACTCGGAAAGGAAAACGAGGGCACGCAAGAATTGAAGCACGTCATCCAGCGCTATCCCCGCACGAACGAAGCCACGCAGGCACGAGAGCGATTAAGGAAGCTAGGCCTGGCGGCGCAGAAAAGCCGGTAGCCGCGTGATGCAGATCTTAGCCCGTGGAGAGAGCCGGACGTCCCCGCCCGGCTGAACCCTCCCACCTCCCCGCCCGTTTATGGGTGAGCTTCGCCCTTCGGCACCATCACTCCGCCTTCAATCTTCGGGATACCGAAGTGCCCGCCCAGATGCGAGAGGTCGACCGGACTGATGGACCCGGAAACCGCAATAAAGTCGACCTCGGTCGCCTTGGCCAGGAGAACCGCAACGTTACTGATCGCGTTATTCTCTAGGCGCATCCAGATATCGGTTACTCCCTGGCCTCCCTCCTTCTCAGTGTTCATAACCTGTTTCCAGCCCGCCGCGCGGTACTCCTCTTTCACGGAGCTCAGGGCCGCGAGATCGTACATCCCGGCCCCAGAAAACCTATAGCTGTGCACCGAAATCCCATTCACGCCCGCGATCACGCGGCGAAGGTCCTCGTTGTCGCGATCTAGCTTCGACGCCATTACCAACATGGAGTGATCCAGGGCGAACTCGGTTTTCGATGACGCTTTTTGGCGCAAGGCCTCAACACCCCGAGGAACCCACTCCTGCTGTTGCGCCTCGGTCAATTTGACTGCAGATACGGCGATCAGAATGACAAAAGCAATGGCGGACAACTTCATAGCGCACCTCAATGGTTAGGCCTCAATATTTGTTAGAAACGATCAGACGGGAGCCCGGGCCAACGCGTGAACCAGCACCCCAGATCAATAAGAACCCGGCGTATGAAAATTAGTTGTACGAACCCGCGACTACTCTGTCAGACAACGTCGGCGGCCGTAGCCTTCTCGGCCACGCCGCTGGGCCGCAGCGTGACCCAGTCGGTCTGCACGCGGTCCCATCCCTGAATCAGGAAGCCGTACGATTCGAATAGCTGCCGGATCTGCGGCCGCTGCCAGCCTGCAATCTCCTCCAGAATCGGCACCAGCGTGGCCAGGGCGTTGTCGCCGAGCACCGTCCGCTTGGCGATCTGCGCTACCAGCTTCGATTCTGACACGGCAATGGTGAAGCCATCGCGACGATTCACGTGCAGCATGACGTGAATGTCGGAACTGCCGTCGCCAACGTAAACCACATGGTCTGCCGGAATGCCGAGCTGTTCTTCGAGTTGATCCAGCCGCGTGACTTTTCCGTAGCCGGCCGTGGCCCGCACCAGGCTTTCGATCTCACCCGAGGCTTTGTACTTGAACTCGGTGCCAAAGATATGGTCCTCCGGCACGATCCCCTCCAGCGCCGATTGGATCACCTCTACCGGCGCCGCCGAGAGCACGTAGAAATCAAAGTGAAATCCGTCGATCCGACGGTCGAGTATCTCGTAAATCTGCTTGATGTTTTCCTTGAGGCGAATGCGCTTGCCCACCTCGAACAGGTCATCGCGCCGTACGCGCGAATGGAACTCGGGATCATGCAAGAGTAAATAAGAAAGTTCGGCGCCTTGCTGAACCAGGTTCAGCTTCGCCATGCCCTTGGCCTTGCGCTCGAACTCCTTGACAGAAATGCCGAGCAACTCGCTCAGTACGTAACCCGTATCGTTGAAGGTCAATGTCTGATCGAAGTCGCTTGCAAACAGATAATGTTTACGAAAATTGCTAGTCATATCCTTTATTAGATTCAACATCAGGTTAATTGAGTATTAAATTTACCTATCCTAATCATCACAATAACTTGCAGGTACAAACCGCCGCAGCGGCGGATTGCCCGCTGCCAGCTTTCGGCGTAACCTGACCCTGTAATCATTATTTGTTAACGCACACACCTCGAAAGGCTTGCCATGCCGAAAAGCACCAGCGATCATCTTCTCAATGATGCCGACCGCGGGAAGGGTTCTCAGGAACCAGACGAACGCGGCCAAAGCGGTAATAACTCCATGAAAGACCAGCTTCCGCACCGTAACCCCGACCCCCTGATGGACGGTGCCGATACCGATTTCCCTGAACCCGGCCACAGCCCCGAGCACTCGTTCGAGGGAGAGTTGAAGAAAAGTGGCTAGTGCTTCGACTCTTGCATCTTTGCGGAGAGCGTCCAATCCGAGCACAGCTCTCGGTAGCCTGCCCGTGGTCACAGACACCTTGGATTCGCGCTAAGGATTCGCGCTAAACAATTTGAGCCGGTCCGAGCAGGGGCCGGCCCAATTCTAGCCATCTGTCGCAGAAGTCTACTGCAGCTCCTCCATGCACTTCGCCAGCGCTTCCCGGCTCGGCCGCGTCACCGATTCCGGCAATGTCGCCAGCGGCTGGTCCGTAACGTTAAGCATGTCAATAAAGCTCGGCGCCTTGGCATTGATGTAGAACACGCCAGTCAGCACTTCACCTTTCGCATGCGATTCCATTAACCGCGTCACCGCCTGAACCTTGTCCGTCGGATCGTACTCCTGCTCCAGCTTCCGCAGCCGCAGGCTTGATCCGTCGTGCATCGTAACTTCAAGCGTCGTCCCATGATCGTAGTCAACGTTGATTTCCTCAAAAGACGGCACAAAGCTTACTTCGTGCAGTGGCTCGTCATGAGCCTGCATGTATTTGTAAGATTTGGTCGAGCCCTCGTGGTCGTTGAAGGTCACGCACGGCGAAACCACGTCCAGCATTACCGTGCCGTTGTGCGCGATGGCGGCCTTGAGCATGGTGTGAAGCTGTCGCTTGTCGCCGGAGAACGAGCGGCCCACAAACGTCGCTCCCAACTGAATGGCCATGGCGCAGGTATCAACCGGAGGAAGGTCGTTCACCACGCCACTTTTCAGCGTTGATCCTAAGTCGGCGGTCGCGGAGAACTGTCCTTTCGTCAAACCGTAACAACCGTTGTCTTCGATGATGTAGATGATCGGCAGGTTGCGCCGCATCAGGTGAATAAATTGTCCGGCGCCGATCGAAACCGTGTCGCCGTCGCCGGTGACACCGAGCGTGATCAGGTTCTTGTTCGCCAGCATCGCTCCCGTCGCCACCGAAGGCATGCGGCCATGCACGGAGTTGAAGCTATGCGACCGGTTCATGAAGTAAGCCGGGCTCTTCGACGAGCAGCCGATGCCGCTGAACTTCGCGACGCGCTCGGGCTGCACTCCCATTTCATACATCGCGTCAATGATGCGTTCGGAAATCGCGTTATGCCCGCATCCGGCGCAGAGCGTAGTCTTCCCGCCACGATAGTCGACCACTTGCAGTCCAATGCGGTTAATCTTTGGAGCAGCAGGAGGAGTAGGAGTTGTAGGCGGCGTGTTAGTGGGTGTGTTCCCCATTTTACTTGCCCTCCATCATCATGAGTTCGTCGGTCACGGAATGCGCGTCGATGGGCAATCCGTGGATATGGCAGATCGAGCGCAAACGCGGCGTCAATTCCGGCTTGATGTCGAGCTTGAGCAGGCTAGCCATCTGCCCGTCGCGATTTTGTTCCACCACATACACGCGCTCGTGCCGCTCAATGAAGTCGTGAACCTCGCGCGTAAACGGGTACGACCGCACGCGAAGATAATCCGTTTCCAGTTTGTGATCTTTCGACAATTGATCGCGCGATTCGATGATCGCCCAGTGCGACGTGCCATAAGCAATAATGCCGATCTTCGCATTGCCGCCGCCCGCCAATTCCGGTCGCGGTACGAACGACCGGGCGGTCTCGAACTTCTTGTTGATCCGTTCCATGTTGCGTTCGTAATCGTCAGGACGCTCGCTGTACTGCGCCTTCTCATTGTGGCCGCTGCCGCGCGCAAAATAAGCCGCTAAGGGATGATCCGTGCCCGGCAGCGTGCGATAGCCGATGCCATCGCCGTCCACATCCTTGTAGCGGGCAAAACTACCAACCTTCTCAAGATCCGCCTTACTCAGCACTTTTCCGCGATCAATCGGCTTGTCGGGATAAGGAAACGGATCCGACATCCAGTTGTTCATCCCCAGGTCGAGGTCCGACATGACGAACACCGGCGTCTGGAAATGCTCGGCCAAGTCAAAAGCTTCTTGCGCCATGGTGAAGCACTCGCTGACCGAATTTGGAAACAGCATGATGTGCTTGGTGTCGCCGTGGCTCAGAAATGCCGTCGAGAGCACGTCGCCTTGCGCAGTACGAGTAGGTAAGCCAGTCGATGGTCCGACGCGCTGAATGTTCCAGATCACCGCAGGAACTTCCACGTAATACGCCAGCCCCGCAAACTCCGCCATCAGCGAGATGCCTGGACCCGCTGTCGCAGTCATCGAGCGCGCACCCGCCCAAGCCGCCCCGATCACCATGCCCACCGCCGCCAGTTCGTCTTCGGCTTGCACGATGGCAAAGGTCGCCTTGCCATCCGGCCCGACGCGGTATTCCTTCATGTAATCAATCATCGTCTCGACCAGCGAGGACGATGGCGTGATCGGGTACCAGGTCACCACCGTGCAACCGGCAAACATGCATCCCATGGCCGCGGCAGAATTGCCGTCGATGATGATCTTGCCCTTCGTCTTGTCCATGCGCTGGATGTAGAACGGATCGCGCTTCTTCAAGTTAGCGGCGGCATAGTCGTGCCCCGCCTTGGCAGCCGCCAGGTTCAAGGTTGCCGCTTTCGCTTTCTTCGCGAACTGCTTGCGGATCGCCTTCTCCACCTCGGCAAAATCAATTTCCAGCAATTGCGCCGCGACCCCGACGTAGATCATGTTCTTGATCAGCTTGCGCAGCTTGGCTTCCGCACCCACCGTAGCCGCCAGCTTGTCGTAAGGCACCGAGTAATAAATCAAATCGTCTCGCACCTTATCCAGCGCCAGCGGCTCGTCGTAGAGCACGGAAGCGCCCGCCCCGAGCGTCTTCACATCGTCCTGCGCCGTCTCCGCATTCATCGCGATAAGCAGGTCGATCTCCTTCTTGCGTGCGATGTAGCCATCTTTACTGGCGCGGATCGTGAACCAGGTCGGCAGCCCCGCAATGTTCGAAGGAAACAGGTTCTTCCCCGAAATTGGCACGCCCATCTGAAAAATGCTGCGCAACAAAACGGTGTTGGAACTCTGCGACCCCGAACCATTCACCGTAGCAACCTGAATGCTCATGTCATTAACGACACGCCTTTGCCCCAGTTGGCCGGACAATTCCTGGGGCACGACATCGGTAGTGGCCATCCCTGTGCCTTTCTGGTCTAAACCCAACAAATTTTATTGACCGGGCAAACCCCGTCGCCCGGAACTCTAGCGGAGTGAAGGGTGAGAACCCTCATTATACGCGTTCGAAAGCAGCGGACGTAACCAGAACAGCAACAGGCAGGGACAGAGCAGCCCGAGCCTTCATAGGCTCGCGGAAGAACTCGGGCTTCGTATCAGGGCATCGCTTTAGCGATGCCGGTTCACGCGGGTATTCGGAAGGCGGCTTCAGCCGTGCCGCCTTCAAGCGAATAGGGGCGAATCTTTTTCATCGCACGCCTACAGAGCATCACGACGTAATTGTGACGCACCCGCTATGCCGCTTCGGCGATAATGGAGTGAGGCGGGAAAAACAGGTTTGTCCCTCGCGAGGCTGGAACGCGGCTGCGGCCCGGCCACACCATAGAGTCCGAAACATAGTCTGAAGCACGGGAGATAGATGGAATGACAGGTACCTCTAAACGCGATTCCCCCGGCAACGGCGAAGTCGTTGGCGCAAAAAACGTTGGCGCAAAAAACGTTGGCGCAAAAGAAGTCGGCGCGAAAAACCTTGGCGCACAAAACTGCAAAGTGGCTCTTCTTGGCTTCGGGACGGTCGGAAGTTCCGTGGCCAGAATTCTTTGCGAGCGCGCCAACACTCACCTGCTCCTGACGCACATCCTCAATCGCAACGTGGCGCGGAAAAAAGTGGATTGGCTTCCGTCCTCCGTGCAGTGGACGGAGAATATCGACGATGTTCTATCTTCCGACGTGGATATCGTGGTCGAGGTGATGGGCGGCATTCAGCCCACGGAAGACTGGATCCGGCGCGCGCTGGCGTCGGGCAAATCCGTGGTCACAGCCAACAAGCAGTTGATCGCGCACTGCGGCCTCGAGTTGCTCAGCCTGGCGCGGCAGATGAAACAGAAAATCGTTTTTGGCGCGTCGGTCGCGGGCGGCGTGCCGGTGATTTCCGGATTGCATGAGGGATTGGCCGGCGATGAACTGTTCAAGATCCGCGGCATCCTCAACGGCACCTGCAACTACATTCTCAGCCAGATCGAGACGAACGGCATTCCCTTCGCCACCGCTCTGCGCGAGGCGCAGAAGCTCGGCTTCGCCGAGGCCGATCCCACGGAAGACATCGAAGGCCTGGACGCGCGGGCCAAGCTCGCCATCCTGGCGCGAGTCGGACTGCACTGCAACGTCAGGCCTGAGAGCATCGTGGCGCGCTCGATTGCGGCGATCGACTCGGTCGATTTTGAATACGCGAACCAGTTGGGTTGCACGATTCGCCAGATTTCCTGGGCCGAGCTGAGAGCAGAGGCAAAAGGTGATCTCTTGTTTGCCGCGGTTCAGCCCGCGCTCGTCGAACTCTCCTCGCCTTTGGCGCGCGTCGAAGGCAGCCAAAATCTGGTGGTGGCAACCGGAACCTACGGTGGCGAGACCGTCTTTGGAGGCCATGGCGCAGGCGGCAATCCAACCGCCGTCGCGGTTGTGTCCGACATTTTGGCCATCGCTCGCTCCAAGCAAGCCGGCATGAGTTACGCCGGACAGCCGGCGGAGAAAACGCCCACCGTCACCGCCGATTTCACCGCCAAGCACTATCTGCGCTTTCTGGTGAAGGACCGGCCGGGCATCATCGCCAGCCTCGCCACCATCCTCTCCCACTGCGGCATCAACATCGACTCGGTGCTGCAGAAACCGGACTGCCCGAAATCACACCTGCCCTTTCTGATTACGTTGGAGGAATGCAAGGCGTCGCTGGTGGAGCAGGCATTACAGCAGATCAACTCGCTGGATTTCCTGGTGCAGCCTTGTTTGCATTTGCCGATTCTGTAGAACGTTTCAGCTAGATTTTGCCGGTGGAGCGACGGGCGCCCTCGCCCGTCCCCCGATCGCTAGCAATCGCAACTACGCTTCCACCTGGAAGAACTGCGCCATGTTGCGGAATTTCTTGTAGCGGGCTTCCAGCAAATCGGCGACAGGCAGTTGCTTCACTGCGGCCAGATTCTGCTGCAGTGCGGTATCAAGCAACGCCGCTGCCTGCGCATGGTCGGTATGCGCGCCTCCGGGAGGCTCCGGAATAATGCCGTCAATGCAGCCGAGTTCGCGTAAATCTTCCGCGGTGATCTTCATCGCCTCCGCCGCCAGATCTTTCTTGCTGGCATCGCGCCACATGATCGACGCGCAACCCTCCGGCGAAATCACCGAGTACACCGAGTTTTCCATCATCAGCACGCGGTCGGCCACGGCAATCGCCAGCGCCCCGCCGCTGCCACCGACGCCAATCACGGTCGCCACGATCGGCACTTCCAGCCGCGCCATCTCCAGCAGATTGCGCGCGATGGCTTCTCCCTGACCACGCTCTTCGGCGTGCAGTCCGGGATACGCGCCGTCGGTATCTACAAACGTAAAAATCGGCCGCTTGAATTTCTCCGCAATCTTCATCACCCGCAGCGCTTTTCGATATCCTTCCGGGTGGGGCATGCCAAAATTTCGATACACGCGCTGTTTCGCGTCCCGCGCTTTCTGTTGGCCCACAACGATGACTTCCGCGCCGTGAAAGCGAGCCATCCCGCAAACAATCGCCGGATCGTCGCGGAAGCCGCGATCGCCGTGAATTTCGCTCCAGTCGGTGAAAATGCGCTCGATATAATCCAGCGTGTACGGACGCTGCGGATGACGCGCCAGTTCCGTGCGCTCCCACGCGTTCAGCTGCGAAGAAATCTCGCGGCGAAGGTCGTTCACCCTCCCGTGCAATTGCTGCACTTGGCGGAGCGTTTCCGCGTTCTGCCCCTCCAGCGACTGCAGCCGCGTGATCTGCCCCTCGATTTTTGCCAGTTCTTTCTGCGCCTTCAGTCCGGAATCCATTTTGATGACGTTCTCATTCTTTCGCGTATGATGCGCTTCCACGATCGAAAGCATAAAGTCCGTACCGGCGATGGCGGCATTCTCCGCGCCTTTTTTCGCGGCGCGATCTGACTTCTCTGCCCGCTTTATTTTCGCTCGTCTCATCGGCCGCATCGCTGCCAGTGGTGAGCCGGGCGCCACGCCCGTCGCTCCACCATGTTACTCATCAACTGATGACGCGCACGCTGCCGCGCCCGCACAGCTCTTCCACACGGCCCAGGAAACTACGGTCCGGCATCACATTATAGCCTTCGGCTTCCATCACCACCATGAAATCGCCTTCCCGCTCCACGTCGAAGAGCACCTTCGCCTCGCCCTTGCGCTCGCTAAACAACGCCTGCAGCGCATCAACCGTGCTCCCGGTCGCGCTCCCGAGCGGAATCCGAATACGGAGCGCCTTCGGCAACGGCACGCGAGCTTCGTCCAGTGGAATGATGTCATTGGCGGTGATCTTCGGATTTGCGCCTTCTTCAATGCGCACTCCGCCGCGAATCAGCACCGGAACCTCAAGCTTCACCTTATCCGCAAGTTTCTTGTAGGCCTCGGGAAAGACCAGCAGTTCCACCTTTCCCAACATGTCTTCAAGCGCAGCTTGCGCCCACAACTCGCCCCTTCGTGACTTTGCGACCCGAAGCCCCGAGATCAAACCCGCCGTCGTGATGTTCTCATCCTTGGCGGTGGACTTCTTCATGCCGCCAATATCTAGCGTTGAGAGCGCGTTTAGGTCAGCAAGCTTTTCCTTGTACTTTTCCATCGGATGCCCCGTAATGAAAAACCCGAGGATTTCTTTCTCCGCCGACAACCGCGTATGTTCATCCCAGTCCGGCACGTTGGGGAGCGCGTCGTTCGCCGCCTGCGCGGTGTCATCCGCAAACACGCCAAACAGCCCGTGCTGTCCCGACTCCGCGTCCCGCTGCGCTTTCTGTGCCTGCTCGATCGCCGAGTCGAGCGCCTGCATGAGCTGCGCCCGGCGCCCAAGGCCATCCATGGCTCCACTCTTGATCAGCGACTCCAGCACGCGCTTGTTCAACAGCCGCAGGTCCACTTCTTCGCAGAATTCGTAAAACGACCGAAAATTCCGGCCGAGCTTCTTCCGCCCCGCGACGATGGACTCGATCCCATTTCCGCCAACGTTCTTCACCGCGGCCAGCCCAAAGCGGATCGCCTGCCCGTGCGGCGTAAAGTTCGCATCGCTGACGTTGATATCGGGAGGCTCGACCGCAATTCCCATCTCGCGGCATTCGTTGATGTACTTCACCACGTCGTCCGTGCTGCCCGTCACCGAAGTCAGTAGCGCCGCCATAAAATCGACCGGATGGTGCGTCTTCAAGTACGCGGTGTGATACGCCAGCAGCGCATACGCCGCCGAGTGCGACTTATTGAACCCGTATCCCGCAAACTGCGCCATCAGATCGAAAATCTTCTCGATCTTCTTCGGCGGAAAGCCGCGCTGCGTCGCTCCCTGCACAAAGCGTTCCCGCTGCGCCGCCATTTCCTCGGGCTTTTTCTTTCCCATCGCGCGGCGCAGCAGATCGGCTTCTCCTAGGGAGTAGCCCGCGAGTTTGTTGGCCGCTTGCATTACCTGTTCCTGATAGACGAAGACGCCGAGCGTTTCCTGCAGGATCTCTTTCAATTCGGGCAATTCATATTCGATTTTGCGGCGCCCGTGTTTGCGCTCGATGAAATCGTCAATCATGCCCATCGGGCCGGGACGATAGAGCGCATTGAGCGCTGTCAGGTGCTCGATTGAGTTTGGCTGGTAACGCCGCAGCACATCGCGCATGCCATGCGACTCAAACTGAAACACGCCAGATGTTAATCCGCGATGGAACACTTTCTGATATGTTTCCTCGTCTTCAAGCGGGATGTCATCCAGCTTGAGATTCGTCCCCTTCTGCGCAAGGAGCTTCAACGTGTCGTCGAGAATGGTGAGCGTCGTCAGCCCGAGAAAATCCATTTTCAGCAGGCCCATCTTTTCGATGGCCACCATGTCGAAGGCGGTAACGATTTCGTCGTTCTTTGTTTTATGCAGCGGCACCAGTTCAATCAACGGCCGCGGCGAAATCACAACGCCCGCCGCGTGCACGCCGGAATTCCGCACCAAGCCCTCCAGCTTCCGAGCCGTGTCGAGCAACGTCCGCACCTGCGGATCTTTTTGGTAAGCCTCCTGCAGCGCCACGGACTCCTTGAGCGCGTCGTCTAGCTTGATATTCAGCGTGGTCGGCACCATCTTAGCGATGCGGTCCACGTCGCTGTATGGCATGTCCATCGCGCGACCCACGTCCTTGATCGCAGCTTTGGCCGCCATCGTGCCAAACGTGATGATCTGCGCAACATTTTCCCGCCCGTACTTATGGGTGACGTATTCGATCACCTCGCCGCGCCGGTTCATGCAGAAATCGATATCGATATCCGGCATGGAAATGCGTTCCGGGTTGAGGAAGCGCTCGAACAGAAGTTCATGCTGCAGCGGATCGATGTCGGTAATGCCCAGCGAATACGCAACCACCGCCCCCGCCGCCGATCCGCGCCCCGGACCCACCGGAATGCCCCGTTCCCGCGCGTAGCGAATGAAGTCCCAAACGATCAGGAAATAACCCGAGAACTTCATCTGCTGGATGATGCCGATCTCGCGCGCCAATCTCTGTTCGTAGTCCGCAAGAGAATGCTTGAGCCGGCCGCTCGCCGCCGCGCTGCGCAGGTTCTCCATTCGCCGCGCAAATCCTTGCCGCGTGATGTGCTCGAAATAACTGTCGAGAGTAAATCCGTCCGGAACGTCAAAGTGGGGAAACGGGCTGGGAACTTTCTCCAGCCGAAGGTTGCAGCGCTCGGCAATATCGAGCGTGCGCGAGAGCACCTGGGGCGCGTCCTTGAACAAGCGCAGCATCTCGTCGCCATTCTTGACGTAGAACTGCGTGCCCTCGAACTTCATCCGGTTCGTGTCTTGGATGGACTTGCCCATTTGAATGCACAGCATCACATCCTGGGCGTGCGCGTCGTCCTCGCAGAGGTAGTGGCTGTCGTTGGTCGCGACCATCGGCAGCCCGAGATCCTTCTCCAGTTGAAATAAGCCGGAATGGATGCGGTGCTCCATCTCCAGACCTTGGTCCTGAATCTCGAGGAAAAAGTTCTCTTGGCCGAAAAGGTCGCGGTAAAATCCGGCGGCCGAGCGCGCCGCGTCGTAATTCCCTTCGGTTAGCCGCTCGGCTACTTCGCCTTTCAGGCATCCGGAAAGCCCGATCAGCCCCTTCGCATGCTCAGCCAGAAATTTCTTGCTCACCCGAGGCTTGTAGTAGAAGCCATGCAGCGAGGCTTCCGACGTGATTTTCACCAGGTTGCGATAGCCTTCTTCGTTTTCGGCAAGCACCAGCAGGTGGTTATAAGTGTCGCCGTCGGGCGGAGTGCGCGCGATGTCGTGGTCGTCTTTCTTGCAGATGTAGAGTTCGCATCCCACGATCGGTTTGACCCCGGCTTTGTGCGCGGCATTCACAAAATGCACCGCGCCGAAAATGTTGCCATGGTCGGTCATGGCCACCGCCGGCATGCCGAGTTCGTGGACCCGATCGACGAGTTTCTCTACGTCGCAAGCGCCGTCGAGCAGGGAATAATCGCTATGCAGATGCAGGTGGACGAATTGGTTTTGGGTCATGAAGGCAGCTTTTGGCTATTAGCTCTTGGTTCTCAGCTTTTGGAAATCTGGGATCGACTTATTCTAATGGCTGGAGGAAATCGCGCAACGCCTGAAAGTGGTGCATTTGGATATAAGGCTGGAGTTGATGCCCAAGACCCGAAATCGCCGCTCCGTCTAACGCAACATCGGCATCGCCGGTTGCGGCACCTGGAAATCCACGCCGCGATCGTCATTCATCTTGACCGTGGCAGCAAGATCGAGCTTGGCAAGAGGAATCTTCTTCGCGGCTTCCGCATTGAGCACCCAGAGCGTTTCACCGGCGATCGCGTAATTGCGCACTTCTTCCACATGCTGGTCGCGGAAAACCAGTGCCGTCGCAGGTTCCTGGTCTGTCTTCGGTCGATTGCGCGCCTCGACATCGGCTTGCAGCCGGTCGATCTTTCCGTTCAGCGCCTGTACATCGCGCTGCAATCCGCCGTTCTCGGGGTAGGGAGCAGGATAAGAAGCACCGGCATACGCATCCTGATCTTCGTTGTCCGTGTTATAAGCGAGAGAATTATCGTACCAGCCGTAATAGCCGTAGGGATAATATCCCGCGTACGGGTAGTAAGGGTAATAGCCCGGTCGTCCGTAGAAGGCTCGACGATTGTAGTAGGGGTATCCAGTCCGGATGCGAACGCCGGAGCTCCGACCAAAACTTCCGCTGCCGGAGCTGCGACCAACATTTCCGCTGCGAAATGAGCCGGAGGAGTGTCCGGCAAACCCGCCACCCGAGGCTGCGTGCCCGCCGCCTCCCCCGCCGCGCCGTTGCGCCCACACGGGCAGCGCGACCAAAATCAGGCTAAACGTCGCTATGGACAACCAGCGCCGCATGCCCCATTATAGCCCACTTTGCCTTGTCTCGATGCGGAGAAAAATGGGCTCCGCCAACGGGAAAGAAGGCCCTGCAGGCTGCGGAAAACTCGATTTTGCACTTGATTTTGGGTGGCGCAGCGGTTCACCGCTGCGATAACTGCTTTGTCTTGAATGCGGCTTCAGCCGCTGAGGTGACATGTCCGACCTCTTCCGCAGCCGAAGTTCACCGTGCCCCGAATCCGCCCTATTTGCCCTTTTTCTTGGCCTTGGCTCTGGTCTTAGTCTTCGTTTTAGCGGCCGGCTTCTTGGGTTTCGGTGGTTTGCTCGGCTTCCTGGCATGGGCCTTGGCTGTCTTGCTCGCCTTGGCAGCCGCGGCGGGCTTCGCTGGCTTTGCAGGAGCCACGGGCTTCGCCGGCACCACAGGCTTCGCCGCTGCAGCGGGCTTCATCTGTGTCGAGGCTGCCGGAACCGCGGCCGCAACTTTTCCCTTTCCCTTGGCGCCCGTCTTTGTGCTAGCCGCCGCAGGGACAGCAGCAGCGGCCGCAGCCTTGGCTCCTCTGCCCCGCTTGGCGGGTGGAGGTGGTGGAGGTGGCGGAGGTGGCGGAGCCAGCGGCTTCAGATATTTCAGAGTCTCCGTCCGCGAACGCAGCTTGCCATCTAACAACAGCATGAACACATCGTTCGCGATCTTCGGATACGCCGGCATCTGCGGCGTGATGCGGAGTTCCGTCATCTCCGGCAACGGAATCTTCTGCTGCACTTGCCGCCACTTGGTAAAGAAATTCTTGATCTTCTGCGCCACTGCCTGCTGCCGCGCCGTGATCGCCAGAAACAGAATCATCTCCGGACGCGCCGACGACAGCAATTGCCACGTCCGCGATGGCGTGGCCGCTTCCTTGCCCGACAAGCGCTTGGCCAGGCTGTGGGCGTTCGAATCCAGATCCTTCCAGGCCGCGACCAGATCCTTGCGCGGAATCGCCCGCCGTAAATCCGAAATATCCTTGTCGCCCAGCCGCTCGGTGAGGAAATGCAGCACCAGCGGCGCAACTTCCGGCGTATAGCCCAGTTCGTTCATTTGCTGCCGCGTCTTCATCAGCGCGCCCAAGCCGGCCGTGTCCACTTTGGCCGTGCTCCAGCGCGGATTCAGCACTTTCAGCCATCCCTCTTTTTCATACGCCTTCAGAACGCCCTGCGGATCGTCCTCGTACGCCAACTGCTCGATCTCGTATCCGATGCTCGAACTCCGGATGTATTCGATGTAGCCGTTTTCCTTGCCCGCTTCGTAGCGCGCCTGGGTCCGTTCCTCGAGCGGCCAGTGGAAGCGCGTGCTAAAGCGCGTGGCGCGGATCATCCGCGAGGGATCCTCCAGAAACGCGTAGTTATGCAACACGCGGATCACTTTCGCTTCGATGTCGGCCACGCCGTTGAACGGATCCATCAACAGCCCGCGCGATCCCTCGTTCAGCGACAGCGCCATTGCGTTGACTGTGAAATCGCGCCGGCGAAGATCTTCAATGATAGTGGCCGGAGCCATCTGCGGAGCCTTGCCGGGCTTGTCGTAGCGCTCCGAGCGCGCCATCGCAATCTCGGCGCGAACCCCACCCGGCAGCGTGAGCAACAAGGCCCGCGTCTCGTCGTCGGCGTCACCGACCACCGCTCCCGCCCGCTCCAGATCTTTCTGCAGCTTGAGCGCGTTGCCCTGCACCGTGAAATCCAGATCACGGATGGGCAAGCCACTAATGATGTCGCGGATTGCGCCGCCGGTCAGATACAGGTTCATCCCCGCCGCCTTGGCGGCGTCTACAACCAGAGCGACTGCCTTTTGTTGATCCGGCGTGAGCCGGGTTTCCAGCGTATATATGTAATCGGCCATGCCTTCCTAGTCGCCTTGCCGTGGCTGGACCGGGGCGTTATTCACAAGATTTCCACAGAGGAGCGGCTCCAAACTTGGCGAGCTCTCCCTCGGCGGAATCTAACTCCCTCTAGACATTAGACTTATACCGCACTCTTACCATCCCGGTAAACAGAGAAAGTAACACAAAGGTTTACCGTTTGGCTACTGTGAAGGCACAAACTGTCCGAATTCATCGGGAAAGTGCGAGAATCGCATCTGGAGCTTCCATAGCCGCCGACTGCGCTGTCACGTGCGGCCTCTATTTAGGGGCGGCTTTATTAGGTCCGACTTTGAAAGCGTCCCAAGCCCCATGCCCTCGACCCACAAGAAGGTGATCGTGCGGAAACACGACCGCGACTCGGTCAGCGGTTTCGTAGCTCCCGCCAACTTTGTGGTGGAGGGAAAGCTCGAACTGCTCAACACTTCCGGCAACGTGGTCGCCATCGACCTGCGCGACATCAAAGCCGTTTATTTTGTCCGCGAGTTTTCCGACACCGACTTGATGCTCCGCAAGACCTTCACCACCCGTCCCCGCACCGAAGGCCTGTGGGTGCGCCTGAAGTTTAAAGACAGCGAGGTGATTGAAGGCATCCTGCCCAACGACCTAACGCAAAATCCCGCCGAAGGATTTCTGATGAACCCTCCCGATCTGCGTTCGAACACCCAGCGCGTGTTCGTCCCCCGAGAAGCACTGACCTCGGTAACGGTGCTAGCAGTCATAGGAGCAGCCAACCGCCGCCGAAAAGGTGGCCAACCGGATACAAGGCAAGTCACGCTGTTCGAGCAGTAGGAAAGCAGCTCTCAGCTCGCAGCTCTCAGAAAAAACAAGACCGGCCCATTTCACCGGGAATCCGAGATCGCTTTTCCTGAGAGCTGGCAGCTAGGAGCTGAGAGCTGCTTGTTACAATTCCCCGAGACACCGCCATGAAACTATCCGACATCGCAAAAGCCCTAAACGCCCGCATCGACAACGCCCCACCCGACACCGAAATCACCAGCGTGGCCGGAATAGAACGCGCCGGCCCCGGCCAGCTCACCTTCGTCTCCAACCCCAAGTACAACGCCGCCGCGAAGTCGACGAAGGCGTCGGCGGTGATCGTAGCGGAAAACTTTCCCGCCATCTCCACGGGCATGCTGCGCAGCAAGAACCCATATCTGGCGTGGGCAAAGGCGATCGAGCTTTTCTACCAGCCGCCGCGCTACACCCCCGGAATCCATCCCACCGCGGTAGTTCATCACTCAGCTAAGCTCGGCAAGAACGCGCACCTGGGCCCCTACGTAGTGATCGACGAAGACGTCGTAATCGGAGACAACGCCGTTCTCCTATCCCACGTAGTCATCTATCGCGGAGTAACCATAGGCAACAATTGCTTCGCGCACGCCCACGCCGTAGTTCGAGAATTCTGTCACCTGGGAGACAACGTTCTGCTGCAGAATGGCGCCATTGTAGGCTGCGACGGTTTCGGCTTCGCCAAGAATGAAGATGACGGACACTGGCACAAAATCGTCCAGTCCGGCAACGTAGTGGTGGAGAGTGACGCCGAACTCCAGGCCAACGCCTGCATTGACCGAGCGAGCATAGGCGAGACCCGCATCGGACGAGGCGCAAAACTGGACAACCTCGTCCACATAGGCCACAGCTGCACGATAGGCCACGACACGCTGCTCTGCGCGCAAGTAGGCCTGGCCGGCACCACCGACGTAGGCAACAACGTAATCCTGGCCGGACAAGTAGGCGTCTCCGGCCACGTAAAAATCGGCGACGGAGCCACCGCCATAGCGCAAAGCGGCATCCCCCACGACGTTCCCGCCGGAGCCATGGTCAGCGGCGCTCCCGCCATCGATCACAAATTGTGGTTGAAGTGCTGCGCCGCCTACGCCAGGCTGCCGGAGATTGCCAAGGCGGTACGAAAGTTGTCGGAGAGGGAGTGAGTCTAAGTCTCCCCACCTTGGGTCATTACATAAAATGTCATCCTGAGCGGAGTAGCCGCTTCGCGAAGCGAAGCAGCTACGTAGTCGAAGGACCTCTACATGTCCGACACTCCTACTGAAGTATCAAGGCATTCTCCCCGAGACCCGTGTAGAGCGGACACTCCTGTCCGCTGCCTTTGACTCTGATTTCTTCGACTCACTCCCCGGTCCCTCAAACCCCTGCCACGAGAACAAAAAATCCGCGCCAACTCCACCTTCGGTCGATGTAAGAAGACAAATCCGCGTTATACTCTTCCCCGTTGAAGTGGCCCGCCAGTTGGGGCCGTTCTGCGCTTGGCATAAGAGTTGCTCGACGAGCCGCGGATCTGCAATGAACTTCCAAGCAATCGAGGGTGTGGCAACGCCCCGGCTTGCGATTTCACAGCCTTTAGGAGGGCATATGAAGGCCATTTCATTTGTAACGTGCGCCCTGATGCTGTGCGTCTCAACGATCGCTTTGTCGCAATCGGAGACGCACAAGCCGGATGGTCAAAAGCCTGACGCGCAACCGGCGTCCGCTGAACTGGCGTTTGCTCGACTGAAGACTCTCGCAGGAAGTTGGAAAGGCCAGGCAGCGATGGGGCCGCAGCCCGGAATGAACGCCCCGGTGCGCGTGTCGTTGCGCGTCACTTCCGGTGGTTCCGCGCTCATGCACGAGATGGTGCCGGAAGGAAGATCCGATGACCCGCGCCGCGGTGATGACGATCCAATCACGATGCTCTACATCGATGGCGATCGCCTGCTCCTTACGCATTATTGCGACGGCGGGAAAAACCGCCCTCGGATGGTGGGCAAGTTGTCGCCGGACGGCAAGACAGTGGAATTCGACTTTCTCGACGTCTCCGGCGGCACAACGTACGGCCATATGCACCGTGCAGTATTCACTCTCATCGATGCTGATCATCACACCGAGGACTGGACGTATATGACGCCGGAGGATAAGCCTGTCCCAGCGCACATCGACCTCGTGCGCGCAAAGTGAGTGCTTCCCTGGTTAGAGTTTGGGCAGTTACTCCCGCAACTCCGCCGGCAGCCCGCTATTGATCGCCGCTCGCACTTTGGCCATCAGGCAATCGCGTCCTCCGAAATCGGAGGGCTCGATGGGGTCGTGAAACTCGACCGTCACCGTTCCCGGACGAATCGCAAACCGCGCTTTGGGCATGACTTCTTCGGTGCCTGAAATCGTGATCGGCACGACCGGCACGTTGCACTCCTTGGCGAGATAGAACGGACCTTTTTTGAAGGGCAAAAGCTTGCCATCGAACGAGCGCTTCCCTTCCACGTAGATGGTCATGTTCAGGCCCTGCTCGATGGCTCGGAGCGCGTCGCGCACCGCCGCGATGCCCGCCTCGCGATTTCCGCGGTCGACGGGCACCAGCGATCCGATCCGCATGATCTGGCCGAGAATTGGAACCTTGAACAATCCCTTTTTCACCATGACCGAAGTGCGGCGCGGGATCAGCGGCAGCGTAACCGGCGGATCGAGATTGGAGATGTGATTCGACATGAAGATATAAGTTCGCGCCGGATCGATTTTGTCGAGTCCCAGCGTTCGCACCTTCACGCCCGCGATGCGCACGCCCGTGAAGGCCGACCACATGCTGGCGCGGTACAGGAAGCTGATGTCTTTGGTCAGGTAGGTCCAGGGAAACCCTAAAAGCGCCGCTACGGGCAGCGCAGCGGCCCAAAACACCAGCATGAGAATGGTGCGAAACACCGAGCCAGGTCTCCCGTTTCGATTCGTCTCCCCGCTTCCCTTTCATTCCACCCATTCCAAGGAGCGACGATGAATCTGCAAGTTTTATCCGCTGAATTGCGAGATGCCAATTACGCTTTCACCCCGAGCTCGCGCAATCGTTGGGGTAGCTTCTCATAGATGCCGCCGAATCCGCCATTGGAGAGAATGGCCACCACGTCTCGCTCCCGCAGTTCGGGCACGATCGCGTTCACGATGGCATCGGCATCGGCAAGGATGCGCGCCTGCTTTCCGCGTTTCTGGATCTCGCCCACCACCCGCTTCAGATCCAGCCGTTCCGCCTCCGGAATCGCTTCCGACTTGAAGATGGCAGCGATCACCACCTGATCGGCAAGAGCCAGGCTGCGCGCCAGGGCATCCTGCAGCACGTTGCGGCGCATGGTGTTCGAGCGCGGCTCCAGCACCACCCACAGCCGCGATTGCGGATAGCGCGCCCGCAACGCCCGAATCGTCTGCTCGATGGCCGTGGGATGATGGGCAAAGTCGTCGATGATCGTTATTCCATTGACCTCGGCCTTCAACTCCAGCCTGCGCTTCACGCTGCGAAAGGTTGCGAGAGCTTGCGCAATCACAGCTTTCGAAATTTCATAATTCGCCGCCAGCGCCGCCGCTGCCGTCGCATTCCACACGTTGTATTCCCCGCCGAGCGGGAATTCGAAGTCCGCCCACGGCTTTCCAGCGCGCAGCACCGACCAGGAAGTTCGGTCTGCGGTCAGTTTTATGTTTGCGATTCTCCAATCAGCGCGATCCGAATCGCCGTAACGTTCGACCGGGCAGAAGGCTTTCTTCAGGCAGCGGTCGATGCTCGCACCCCGGCTCGCACTCGAGCTCCCACCCGACTCAAAGCCGACGATCCGCCCGCGTCGCGGAACCAGGTTCACCAGGCGCTTGAAGGCCGTCTCCACCGCGTCCAGATCCTTGTAGATATCCGCGTGGTCGAATTCAACCGAGGTGAGAATCACGGAATCCGGAAAGTAGTGCAGGAACTTCGGACCTTTATCGAAAAATGCGGTGTCATACTCGTCGCCTTCTAAAATAAAGTGCTTGCCTTCGCCGAGCCCGAAACTGCGGCCGAAATTTTCCGCAATGCCGCCGATCAGGAACGAAGGCTGGAGGCCAGCGCTCTCGAAGATCCACGCCAGCATCGACGTTGTTGTCGTTTTGCCGTGCGTTCCGGCAACCACCAGGACTTCTTTCCCTGCCAGGAACTCGTCGTGCAGAATCTGCGGCAGCGAGCAGAACGGAATGCGCTCGTCGAGCAAGCGCTCTAGTTCAACGTTTCCGCGAGAAAGCGCGTTGCCGACGACCACAAGATCGGGACGGGGATTCAGGTTCGCCGCAGCAAACGGCTGCGCGACGGGGATCGACAATGATTCCAGAAACGTCGACATTGGCGGATACGCCGCCGCATCCGACCCGGTGACGCACAAGCCCCGCTCTTGCAGCATGCCGGCCAGCGAAGCCATCGCCGTCCCGCAAATGCCGATCAGGTGAATGTGTCTGGCTTTACTCATTAGAGATTGCGCAATCAAGATCGCTCATTTTGCCGTCGCGGACTCCAGAATCATCAGCCTCACTTCTGCACCCACTTCGAGCCGGGCTTTCACCCCGATGGGCAGCGTGATGTTGGCGCGCGAGACATGGCCTGAACGCAAGCCAAACGCCACCGGAATCCGCAGATCGCCAACCACTCGCAACACAACCTCTTCGAGCGTGTAATCCTGATCCGGACTCTGCCGGCAATCCAGCATTTCGCCGAAGACAATGCCGCGCACGTCATTTAGCTTGCCCGCGAGCTTCAACTGCATCAGCATGCGGTCGATCTGGTACGGTTTGGCCGCGACGTCTTCGAGGAAAAGAATCGTTCCCGCGGTGTGAACTTCGTGCTGCGTGCCCAGCGACGCCACCAGCATCGAGAGGCACCCGCCATAGAGGATTCCCTCCTCCTGTCCCGCCAGCAGCGGCCTTGCGCCTGACCCTTCGCCAATCTCCCATTCTGCCGCGCCACCCACCGCGTTCTGCCATGAAGCCAGATCCACGCCGTCGGCAATGGCGAAATCCTTGGCCACCATCGGGCCGTGGAAGGTCACGAACTTCGCCGAGTCCGAAATGCAGCACAGCAGCGTCGTCATATCGCTGTAGCCCACCAGAATTTTGGGATGCGGAATGATCTTGGTCGGATCGAGCATCTGCGGCAGATAGTTCGCCCCATAGCCTCCGCGCGCGCAAACAATCGCGCTGATATCGTCGCGCACGAACATGTCTTCCAGTTCGCGCGCCCGGCGCTGCGCTGAGCCGGCAAAGTAGAGATCGCGTTCCAGGATCGACTCGAAATAAAACGGCTCATAGCCGGCGCGACGAAGACCGTCGCAGCCCGCCTCCAGCATTTCACGCTTCACGTTCGACGCGGGCGCAACGATTCCCACCCTGTCGCCCGGACGGAGCGCGCGCGGCTTGATTCGCGGGTTTTGGGAAACGGAAACCATCTCAATATTTGTCATCCCGAGCGAAGCGAGGGATCTGCATTTTGCGGCAGACTGCAGATCCCTCGCTTCGCTCGGGATGACAATTCATTAATGTCGATCATGCGCCGCTTGGGTCGGCCTTTCGTTACCGGCTGCTACGTTCGATCTTAAACGAAGAATTCCCCGCGGCAGACGAGAGTTGCCGGACCTCGCAGATAAACCTGATTGTCCCAGCGCACCGTCTGCGCACCTCCGGGCGCAATTACCGTTACCGGCGAAGCGACGCGCCCGCTCGCAATCGCAGCTGCCGCCGACGCGCACGATCCCGTACCCGAAGACAGCGTCTCGCCCACCCCCCGCTCAAACAGCCGGATTTCGATTTCATTCGCGCTTTTATTCGCACTTTCATTCGCAGCTTTATTGCTACGGCGCACCACGACGTACTCCACGTTCGTGCCCTGCGGAAACTCCGGCTGCGCCCCTATCAGCGCCGCCTGCCGCTGCCATCCATCCTGGAAGTTCTCGACGAAAATTACGAAATGCGGATTCCCCATCGAAACTTTCGTTCCCACCACCCGCAGCGACATCGTCTCAATCGACAACTCGCCGCCGACCTCCGGCTGGCCCATCTCCGCTTCAAACTCAAACGTGGACCCTCGGCGCCCAAGAAGTTGACAGGTCTTCAGTCCGACGACGGTGCGAACCACAACTTCCGTTTTGTTCTCGCGCGAACAAATCTCCGCCGCGACACAGCGCGTGCCGTTGCCGGAAATTTCCGCCTCCGAACCATCCGCGTTAATCAGGCGCAGCTTCACGTCAGCTTCTTCATCCGGAAACAGCCACTCCACGCCGTCGGCGCCCACTCCGCGATGGCGATCGCACAACCGGCGGGTGAGATCGCCCAAGTCGCCCGAAGCGTGCGCACCTTCCACCAGCAGAAAGTCGTTGCCGCAAGCCGACGCCTTGATGAAAGGAATTCTCGTGTTCTGATGGCCCTGTTTCTGCGGTGCGCTCATTCGTGTTCCGTAACCCCGAGTGACGTCACACTGCCAAACACATTCGATTCGTGCAAGCGGATGGAAAACGCGCTCTGCTGTTGGTGTTCGCAATCCACCGCGAAGACCATGCGGAAATCCGGGCCCGCGGACGCGATGTGCACGCTCTGCATGGTGAGTTGATCGGCGTCCAGGAGGCGGTTCACTTCGCGCAACATCCCGTCCACGTTGCGGCCCGTCACTTCGTAGGTGGTAATGAACGACTTCAGGAAGAACGCGCCCTCCATTCGTCCCAGCAGCACCAACGCAATCAGAATCATGCCGGTGGCGAAACACGCTGTCAGGTACAGGCCTCCGCCCGCCGCCATCCCTACCCCCGCCACCACAAACAAGGTGGCCGCCGTGGTCAGGCCGGTCACCGACCCGCGTGTGTGCAAAATCGAGCCAGCGCCGATGAAGCCGATGCCGGTGATGATCTGCGCCGCGATGCGCGCGCTGTCCGCCGGGGTGCCCGCAAGTTGCCGCGATAGAACCGTGAACATTGCCGCGCCAAAACAGATGAACATGTTGGTACGCAGCCCCGCCGGCTTGTGCCGCAGTTGCCGTTCCAGGCCGATGATGCCGCCCAGCACCGCCGCCAGCAGCAAGCGCGCCAGCGTCGAACTCAGCACTACGCCCAGTTCATTCCGCAGCAGTTGGATGACTTGATGGATTGCGTTCATAGCAGCGCCCCGGCTTCGGCCACCCCAGCCCGCGAAAAGCGCGCGTCTGGGAACCACGGAGCGGATTCTATCACCGCCCTCCGGCGCTTTCTGTGTCGCCTGGCGGGAGGGGTTAACGCGATTGATTCGGGGCGCTCCGCGCCGCGTAGATGCGCGCATGGGGGTGGCCAGTCGCGTGAATTACGATCAACTCCGTAAGATTGGTCCGATTTGCGCTCTGGTCCACCGCATCGCCATCGAAGGCGATCACAAAATCCACGTAGCGCGGCGGATCGGCCAAGGCGCGTTCCCAAAGGCCTTCGGGATCCGAGGGCCGCTTCCACATACGATGATTTTCGTTATTCACCACCTGGCGCAGTGGAATGCCCGCCTGCTCCATAATGCCCACATGTTCGCTGAGGTCCATCAGAAACTGCGAGTTCTTCGGTAATCGGGCGACCACGCGCAGCACCGCGGAATTCAAGGGATTGCGAATTGCCCAGTTCCTCCGCCCTTCTGCCAAGCATTGAGGCTCCGCCTTCCACACCGATGCATAGCTGCCCACCACCAGCGCCAGTATCACGGCGACCATTTTTCCACCATGCCGCCCGCTCGCGCCCAGGAGAAAAACAGATGCGGTCAGCACTCCGATCGAAACCGCAAACATCGGCAGCAACTGGAGTCCGTAGCGCTGGTTGAAGGTGGCAAACGGCCACCACGTATAGACATGAATCGGCACTGAGCCGTACGCAATCGAAAACGCGTAGAACACGAGCGGAACCCACAGCAACAGCAGGGACGCCGATTGCGCCCGCAGTTTCCAGACTCCGATAGCCAAGGCCACAAAGGCCGTCGCCAGCCAGAACCGGCCCCAGTTCCCGTTCGCCATATTCAACTGTGCCGATTTCAAAAAATAGATGGCGGCGACTCCGCCATGGTGGAGCGCCGGGTTCGGCGCACCCACGCGCTGCTCAATCGCCTTCGCCGAGTATGGACCGTTGGCGAAGTCCAACGCGTTCCCATACACCACGCCGTTGTAAGCCAGCCACAGGACCGGAACCACCGCAATGCCCAACAGGAACTTCGCCGCAACCCGTCGCAAGGCGTGGTTCTGCCATCGCCCGAGCGCGACGACTGCGACCGCGGCTCCCATCACGCCCGCCAGAAACCATCCGTCGTAGCGCGTGAGTTCCGCGCCTGCCAGACAGCAGGCGCAGCGCATCAGCGCGTGCGTGAGGCCTGGGTCGTCCCTCCGGGACTTCGATGGGTTTTCCCGGCCCACCCCGCTCTGAAGCGCGGGGCTAAGCTGGTTCGCCCCTCCGGGACTGGATTCTCGCCTATCTGCATCTTCACTTCTTCGCAGGTTGTTTCGCAGGTCATTTTCCTTCAGGTCATTCTTCCGCAGAGCCCGAATAAATTCCGCGAAGTACACAACCGCCCAGATGAACAGCGCCAGATAGATTGACTCCGTCATGGCCGTTGCCTGCATGTAGATCAGGTTGGGATTGGCTCCATAGGCAAAGGCCGCGGCCCATGCGCCCACGCCGGCCGCCGGTTTCGTGCCCGCTTCCCTGGAAAAACCGGCTGCCAGCATGCCGCCGACGAGACGGAATATTCCCATGACGCCGAACACATAGGCGATCATCGAAGGGATCGAACCGCCCGCGCCGTTCTTCCACATCGCATTGAAGTAGATGAACGGAATCATCAGCAAATGAGGCAGGGGCAACCACACCGTGCCCAATTGCAGCAGGCCGGGAGTTTGCGAATCGAAAACGCGCCGCGCAATATTGATGTGCGCGACCGCGTCCCCATAGAGCAGAAGGTCGCTGTGTCGGAAGTAGTAAAAAAATGAAAACAGAGACACCAGGGCAGGTATTCCGGCCAAGCGGGCAGTGCTGCGGTTCGGAACAGCGGCTGACATTGGTGTCACTCTCTACCCGCTCTGCATTCCGCAAGGATAAACCGCCAGCGTTTCCTGTGAGAACTGGGTCGTCCCTCCGGGACTTGAAACATTTCTTCCCACTTTTCCCAGCGCTGAAGCGCTGGGCTAAGTTAGTTCGCCCCTCCGGGGCTGGATTCTCGAGAGGTCCTATTCCAGGTGCGTCAGTTCACGGAAAATCTGGAAGCGCTCGTCAATTTCCCCGCGCGTAAGATTCTGCAGGCGCTCCGTCCCGAAACGTTCCACGGCAAGCGATCCCATCACCCCGCCATAAAACAAGGCACGCTTCAGCACCTCGCGATTAATCTCGCCCTGCGACGCGATGTAACCCATGAATCCTCCGGCAAACGAATCGCCGGCTCCTGTCGGGTCTTTTACTTCTTCAATCGGCAACGCCGGCGCGCGAAAAGGATGCGATCCAATGCCGAAGGCACCCTCGCGGAAAAAGATAGTCGCTCCGTACTCGCCATGCTTCACCACCAGCGCGCTCGGTCCCATGGCAAGAACTTTTCTCGCCGCGCGCGGCAGATTCTTCTCCGCCGCCAGCATCTTAGTCTCGGTGTCGTTGATCAGCAGAACGTTCATCAGCTTCAACGTTTCCGCCAATTCCCTGGGCGTGCCCCGGATCCAGAAATTCATGGTGTCACCGCCCGTCAGGCGCACACTATCCATCTCCAAGCGCACCGCCGCTTGCAGCGTGGGGTGGATGTTGGCGAGGAACAGGAACGGCGTGTCCGAATACGCTTTTGGGATGCGCGGCTGAAATTTCTCGAACACGTTCAGTTCCGTGAATTCGGTCTTGGCCTCGTTCAGGTTGTCGAGATACTGTCCGCCCCAACGGAAGGTCTTCCCCAGCGTCCGCTCGATGCCGCGCGTGTCCACGCCGCGTTTTTTCAGCACCGCTTCGTGTTCGGATTTAAAGTCTTCGCCCACTACCGCGACCATCCGCACCTCGGTGAAGTAACTTGCGGCCAGCGCGAAATAAGTGGCCGCTCCTCCGAGAATGTCGCTCACGCGGCCGGAAGGCGTGGCGATGGTGTCGAAGGCAACCGAACCTACTACCAGAATGCTCATGAGGCTCCGTGGGGCAGTCGTTGGTCGTCGGCTTGAGGTTCGCTAACGACCAACGACTGACGACCGACGACTACTTCAAATACTTTCCCAATATCAACTGCAGCTTCTCTTTGGTCGCGGCCGGAATTTTTCCAAAATCGGTCAGAATGGCATTCGCCAGCGCCGACCCGCATTTGCAGGAGCGCGTTTTCGGCATCGCCGAGACTGTAGCCGTCACAACTTTGGCGGCGTTCTCGGTGTTCTTTACCAGCACGGAAATAATCTGCTCGACCGTCACGGAATCATGATGCGGATGCCAGCAGTCATAATCGGTGACCATGGCGATGGTGACGTAGCAAATCTCCGCTTCGCGCGCCAGCTTGGCCTCCTGCAAATTGGTCATGCCGATCACGTCGGCGCCCCAACTGCGGTACACGTTCGACTCCGCCTTGGTAGAAAACTGCGGACCCTCCATGCAAATGTAAGTGCCACCCCGCTTCGCGGTTACGCCAACAGCCTGGCATGCGCCGCGGACCACCTTCGTCATTTCGCTGCACACCGGATCGCCAAATCCGATGTGCGCCACAATGCCGTCGCCGAAGAAAGTGTCCACGCGGTGCCGGGTGCGATCGAAAAACTGGTTCGGGATCACGAAATCGAGCGGCTTGTGCTCTTCCTTCAGCGACCCCACCGCCGAAACCGAAATGATGCGCTCCACTCCCAACTGCTTAAAGCCGTAAATGTTGGCGCGGAAATTCAGTTCGCTGGGCAAGAGTTTGTGCCCGCGGGCATGGCGCGCGAGAAATGCCACCTGGCGGCCTCCCAGCGTCCCCAGAATGTACGCATCCGAAGGATCTCCAAATGGAGTCTGCTGCTCGACCTCGTGCGCGTCAGTGAATCCCGGCATCTGGTACAGACCGCTGCCGCCGATGATGCCAATCTCTGCCTGGTTCAAATGCGCTCCTGCTGGGGCTGGGCCGAACTTACTGGGCCGGACGTTACTGGGCCGAACGTCAATGCAACGATTGCGGAACCTGATTATACAGGACGGAAACTCACGGCTGACCGGACGCGGCCTTGTCTAGCGGTTTTTCCTGCGGCCAGAAGTCTCCCTCCACCAGCAACATCGTCTCCTCATCCAGACTCTCGCTAATCAGCACCGCGTCGCCCCGGACTTCAATCACTACCACTCCCTCTTCTGTGAGCCAGGCATGGCGTCCGCGCAACGTTCGCCAGGAATCCACTGGCGGCGCGTCTGCCGCAACTTTGCCATCCGTTCCCAGCCCTTGCCGCTTCTGATATCGCTCAGCCAGCGATTTCGCATACACCGCCGCGAACTCCGCCGCTTTCGCCGCACTCGACCAGCGGGAAACGTACAGCAAACCGATCGGCGCCGATTTGTCCGCCTTTGGCTTGCCCGCAAAGTAATAACCGCCGCGCCACTCCGGATACATCGCCCCGGCCTCATCCCGGCCCGCATACTGCTCAACCAAAACGTAAACGTCGAACTCTCCCATCGCGCCGATATCGAAGGCATCGTAGCCTTTGAAGTCTTTCGCCATGTCAATTATCTTTATCGGCGCCAGCGTCTCGTGCACAAGGTACGTCTTGGGCTCCATAATTTCGCGCGTCGTCTTCGGCGGATCCTTGAACGCGCCCGCATAAGCCAGGTCCTTTCCGCCCGCCTGCAGAAGCGCGGCGGTAAAGTCGAGCCCGTAGCGATACGGGAACGTCAACTCCTCTTTCAAAAAGATCGGAGCATCGCGAAACGCGGGAGAATCCGCCCCTCCAACCAGCATGCCCTGCTCGAGCGCTTCGACAATCTGGGGCGAGTCCAGCATCGTCTTCCCCTGCGGCGCCAGCGAATAATCCAGCAGCACCACCATCGCCTGCCCCTCAACCACGGCCTGCCGCGCAGCACTTTCCTCGTCATTTTCGATATCGCCAGGACTCGGATCATTCTTTTTGTTATCAGCATCTTCCGCTGATCCCTTCATCCATTTCTCGATGCCAAACGACTGGTCCTGGAGCGCGTGCGTCAGTTCGTGCGCCAGCACCGGCTTCTGCTGTTCTGCGTCCAACCAGTTCAGCAAATTCACAGTTTTCGTTTTGACATCGTAGTATCCCGCCACCTGCTCCCGCAGCATGGCCACCAGAAAGTTGGGCAGATCGAAGTTCCGCGGCAGCAACCCGAACTTCTTCAGCACCGCCGATGACCGCTCCAGTCGCTTCGCGTCCTTGTCCTCCTTCATGCTCTTCTTGATGTAGGATTGCACCTCATCGCGCTTGGTCAGCCTGCGCTTCACCGTGTGCTTGATCGGCAGGCCCGTGTCCTGGCTGGCAAACTGCAGGATTTCGTCCACCGAGCGAAAAAGTTCCTTCGCCTCTTTGGGAGAAACGGTGGTTTCCGGTGTGGCGCGGGCGCCCTCGCCCGCGGGAGGCTGACCTTGCGACGTCTGATCCTGCGATACCGCCCCACCCGCTGCCTGTCCCCACAGCGTGCCCGCCAACAGCACGAGCAGTGCAAGTTCCGAAAACCATCTGCGGAGCCTTTGAGCAACTACCTTGACATTGTCCATTGGCATCGAGTCTATACTGTCCCATGCCCGTCAATCTCTGGACTAGAACCGAGCACGCCCTCGACTACCTCGGACGAGCCGACTCCATAGCGCATCGCACAGAAGGCGAATCGTCGTTGCTCGAGTTCATTCCCCAAACCACGCGCCGCATTCTCGACCTGGGTACCGGAGATGGACGGCTGCTGGCCCTGGTGAAACGCGAGCATCCGAACACGGAAGCGGTTGCAATTGACTTCTCTCCTGCCATGCTTGAGGCCGCCAAGAAGCGCTTTGCCGGCGATTCCTCGCTGGCCGTGATAACCCACAACCTCGATAACCCGCTTCCCGACCTCGGCAAGTTTGACGCTGTCATCTCCAGCTTCGCGATCCATCATGTCGCGCACCAGCGCAAGCGCGCGCTCTACCCCGAAATCCACGACCTGCTGAATGCCGGCGGCGTTTTCTGCAATCTGGAACACGTCGCCTCGCCCACGCCCAGCCTGCACGAAGAATTCCTGCGCCAGATCGGCCTTACACCGGAAACCGAAGACGCTTCCAACCAGCTCCTCGATGTCGAGACCCAGTTGCAGTGGCTACGCGAGATCGGATTCGCCGACGTGGATTGTCACTGGAAATGGCGGGAACTGGCGCTGCTGGCGGGCAGACGGGGGTAAACCGACCTGCCGGGTGAGCGATGCGCCGACTCCTTTGGCAGTGCTGCAGGCCGTGCCCTTCTGCGGGGGCGCGGGCTTGGTGACTTAGTCCTCGTGCGCGGGTTCTTCCTCTACCAGTCCCAGTTGCATTAGCTGCTCCTCGCGAACAACGCGCGTGGCGCCGGGTACACGACCGTCGAGGCGACAGTCTTTGCCCGACAACAGTGACCGGCGGAGCGACGCCAACTGCGGGGCAGCCAGGCCGAATACATTTCCGAGCCCATTCAGAAGCTGATCCAACTCCCGGAAGCTCGCAACCCATCGATTGCCGCCACCGGATGCAGGTTGCCCATCGACATACTCTCCAACGACATCCACCTTCAACAAGCGTGGTGCGCCGGAGCGTTCACGGGTGCAGGTCGGCTTGAACCAAAGCTTGTACAACGGTCTCACAGCGGACCGTGGCAGCGCAGTGCGCACTGAAACGCTCGGGAGTCTCTTCAGGTCCGACGCGATATCCGCAGCAACATTACCCATGACGCCGCGCTTCTTGAGGAAGGCAAGCAGTTGCTGGGCTCCATGGACATAGTGTGGGTTCATGGGACCATCGTTTCCAGACGGCCCCGTCGGCGCAAACATCACCGTAAAGTCCTGGCTGTTAGGTGCGGACCGAAGAACATGCACAAATGCGTCCATGGCCTGCACCCTGCCACGAAGGAATTCGGCAAACAAGGCGGACACGCTCTCGCCAAACTGAGCTTGTGCCAAGTCCCACAACGCGAGGTCGCTTTCGCGAACATAAAGTGTCTTGTTTGGCATCTACGTATGCTTATACGCATGCCTGTGCATGTCAAGGAATAAGGGGCTTCGGGAGTGGGCTACTTTGTCCAGACTAGCCCGCTACCGGGGCCTCAGCGTCCTCTGTGCCACCCACTCGCCCGCCTCGCGCGTGCCCAGCGTTCCGCCGATGTCGGCCGTCGTTTTTTTCTGCCGCACGGCTTCGAGCACGGCGGCCTCGATCTTCTGCGCCTCGCCGGACATTCCCAGATGCGCCAGCATCATCGCCGCCGTCAGAATCGCTCCGAAAGGATTGGCCATGTTTTTCCCCGCAATCGACGGCGCGGAACCATGCACAGGCTCGAACATCCCGATTTGCCCCAGCGAAGTGTTCCCCGGACGCAGATTGCCGCTCGCGGCCATCCCCAACCCGCCCTGCAATCCGGCCGCGAGATCGGTGATGATGTCGCCAAACATGTTGTTGGTGACGATGACATCGAACCCGCGCGGATCGCGCACCATCTGCATGCAGAGCGCGTCCACGTACATGTGCTGCGTTTCAATGCGCGGATACTCTGCTGCGACTTCTTCGAACATGCGCTGCCACAAACTGCCGGCGTGCGTCATGGCGTTCGACTTGTCGCACATCAGAACGCGCCGCCGCTGAGAACCATCCAGCTTCCGGTTGCTGGCGCAGTACTCAAACGCGTAACGGATGATGCGCTCGACGCCCTTGCGCGTGTTGATGTCTTCCTGGATCGCAACCTCGTCCGGCGTTCCCTGCTTGAAGACGCCTCCGAGGTCGCCGTAAACGCCCTCGGTGTTCTCGCGAATCACGACGAAATCGAGGTCTTTTGCTTCGATGCCTTTGAGCGGGCACAGCGACGCATCCAGCAGTCGCGCCGGCCGGACATTGGCGTACAGGTCCATCTGGCAGCGCATGCCCAGCAAAATTTCCTTCGCATGAATGTTCGAGGGCACGCGCGGATCGCCAAAGGCGCCAACCAGGATGGCGTCGAAATCGCGCCCCAGGGTGGCGAAGCCGTCCGGCGGAACCGTAACTTTGTCGGCGAGGTAGCGGTCGGCTCCCCAGTCGAACGGGGTCAATTCGACCGCAGCACCGGCGGCCTGCATGACTTTTACAGCCTGCGGAATGACTTCTTTTCCGATCCCGTCACCGGGTATCACGGCAATACGCTTGGTCACGCTCACGCTGGCAACGTTAGCACAGCCGCGAAGTGTCTGTGTAGAGACGGGGCTTGCCCCGTCTCACTGGCGGAGACGCGGCAATCCGCGTCTCTACAGGAGATCGGCTCGGCGTGAGGGCAGTCTGCCGGTCAGAGTACGGCTGTTCGTTATAATTAAAGGTTGAACTTATGACTTCGACAACACTTCCTGGGGCGAACCCGAGTGCGCACAGCGGCGAGACCACTGCGCCCGGCTTCGGCGATCCTCGCGCCGAGTTCCAGGCCTTGCTCTCAGGTTGCGGCCTCTATGACCTGAGTTGGCGTGCCAAGATCGTGGTGACGGGTGGCGACCGAGTCCGCTGGCTGAACGGCATGGTCACGAACAACGTTCGCGATCTGGCGCCTGGCCACGGCGTCTATGCCTTCATGCTGAACCCACAGGGCCGGATTCAGGCCGACCTCTATGCCTTCCAGCGTGGAGATTCGCTGCTGGTGGATGCGGAACGCGGACAGCGAGACAAAATCTTGCAGCTGTTCGATCACTACATCATCGCCGACGATGTTGAGATCGTCGACATCAGCGACAAACTCACCGCGCTCGGCTTGACCGGGCCCGAATCGCGCCATGTTCTCGAACGCGCGGGTATCGCCGTTCCCGATCTCGCGCACCTGCAGTTTGCGGAAATTACCTGGCAGCAGAAAAACATTACGCTTTTGCGTTCGGGCGAGGAAGCGCGCGAGTCCTGGCAAATTTGGCTTGCTCCCGAACAAACCGGGGAGCTTTGGGACGCGCTGCTGAAGGCGGGTGCGCGGCCCACCGGCACGGCTGCGCTGAATCTTTTCCGCATCTCGCGTGGCATCCCGCAGTTTGGCAAGGACATCCGCGAGCACGATTTGCCGCAGGAAACCGGGCAGACACGCGCGCTGAATTTCACCAAAGGATGCTATCTCGGTCAGGAGATAGTGGAGCGTATCCGCTCCCGCGGCGCCGTGCACCGGCAGTTCACCGCGTTCGCGGTCGAGGGCACGCTGCCCGAACCGGGCGCGAAGATCGTGGCCGACGAAAAAGAAGTCGGCGAGATCACGAGCAGCGCCGTTTTGCCTCTGCCCGGCGGAGATCGCCCAGTAGCCCTGGGTTATCTGCGACGCCAGGCTGCGGGAAAAGACTTGCGTGCGGGAACAGCGAAGCTGAAGCCGGCATCGCTCCCGATCGCCTGAATTCAGGAGATCCGAATTTTCAAGAAACGGGAATTATTGAAAACCAGGTAAACGATATGGCGCAAAAAAGAAAAGAAGAAAGCGAATTCAAGGTGAGCGACAAGCGCTTGTTCACCTCCGACGGAGAACTTCGATCGGAATCCGTGGAAGAGCAAGCAACTCCTCCAGCCCCGGCGACTGCCGCAACAGCGCCTTCGACGACATCTGCGCCCGTTTCAACGATCGCGGAAGCCGCGCCCACATCAGGGGCGCCCACACACGAATCCGATATCCCGGAACCACCCACCGCCTCCGAACAGAAGGCGCAGCACGATGCCTACCGGCAGTCGGCGCGCGATCTGGATGCGCGCGTCGAACTGAGCGGACGCTCGGCGAAAGAACTCGAAATGAGTTTTGAGCGCTTCATGGCTTCGCTCTACATGACCGCCATGATGCAGCTCGGCTTGATGCACGAACAGGGCGGCCAGCCCGGAGTCGACTTGATCGGCGCGCGGCAGACCATCGACACGCTGGGCATGATCGCCGAAAAAACCAAAGGCAATCTCACGCCGAAAGAGCAGGGATTCCTGCAGAACTGCCTGTATGAACTGCGCATGGCCTACGTGGAAGTAACCAACGCTCTGGCGCATCCTCCGCAGGCGCCCGGCCCAATTACAGGTACGAACGGCTGATGCAGGCGACTCTGACGGTATTAGGCAGCGGCACATCGATGGGCGTACCAACGATCGGCTGCGACTGCGCCGTTTGCCGTTCGCAAGACCCGCGTGACCGCCGTACTCGCCCCTCCGTGATGATCAGCTACAACGGCCGCCACGTCATGATCGACACCACGCCTGACTTTCGTGAACAGGCGCTGCGCGAAAACATCAAGAAACTCGATGCCGTGCTCTACACCCACACGCACGCCGACCACATCCTCGGAATCGACGACCTGCGTCCCCTGACTTATCGGCACAAGCTGCCTCTCTATGCCACGCCGCGAGCCTGTGAATTCCTGCGCAACATGTTCCGCTACATTTTTGAAGCCGACTATAAATTTGGCGGACTGCCACAGGTCGACCTGCAGCCAATCGAGGGCCCCGTCGAACTGTTCGGTGCGCGCTTCGAGCCCGTGACCGTGATCCACGGCGACACCCCGATCCTTGGTTTCCGTTTCGGATCGGCCGCTTACCTGACCGATCACAGCCAGGTCCCGCCCGAAACGCTGGAGAAACTGCGCGACCTCGACATCCTGTTTCTGGATGCGCTGCGTTACAAGCCGCATCCCACGCATTCGACCGTGGAACAGTCGCTGAAGATCGTGGACGCAGTGAAACCGAAGCGCACGTTTTTCACGCACATCTGCCACGACCTGCCGCACGAGGCCACCAACGCCGCGTTGCCGCCCGACGTGCGGCTGGCGTTTGACGGAATGAAGCTGGAGTTTGAAATTTGAGTTCACCGCCGA
>JBEKWL010000014.1:0-34188 GCA_049513095.1 Terriglobales bacterium | reverse complement strand
ATATGTCGCGGGAGGACGTCCAGCGCGAAACCGGTCTGCGTCCCACGAACGAGGTAATGTGTTTTGAACTGGCAATCTTCCGCGCGTCGCGGCAGGCAGCCCCACCGCAAGGAAATTGAGCAACGAGTACGACGGCGCCGCTACAATACTGTCGTACGTGAAAATCTCCATGCCTACACACCGAATCGCACGGCGTACTTGATCAGACGACTGAAAAAAAATAAGGGGGCAACGTGGCAGGGAAAGTAAGTCTAAAGCGCGCAGGAGCGAGCGCCGTCGATGAATACATAGCAAGCGCCCCAAAACAGTTACAAGGCAAATTGAGAGAGATTAGGGCCGCGATCCGCGAGGCGGCCCCAGGTGCGACGGAACGCACTGACTACTTCCAAATTCCTGGATATTCCTATGAGGGCTATGATTACGATGGGATGTTTGCCTGGTTCAGCTTTAGGAAGTCAGACATACGATTACATCTACGACCCCCAGTGATACAAGACCACAAAAAGGAGCTAGCAGGTTGTGCCACCACAAAGGCCATTATTAGTTTCCCAGCAGACAGGGCGATATCGATGGCGTTAGCAAAGAAGCTTGTGAAAGCGAGCCTGAAGGTGATGAAAGATAAGTGCAAGTGACCGGTTTCGAGAGTTCAGCTTGCTCTGAATCGTTGTGAGAAGAGTATGAGAGATCAAGGCACGCCTTGATGGTTGATGCTATCAGGTGGCATGGCGGCCACGCTCCGCGAAGCAAATTGATCCGGTCAGGAGACTTCCACTTCGACGAAAGCGTGCCCGATCAAGCCCACTTCGAACCCCCATGGGGATGCAAACAGGCCATGATTCGACGGTTGGCGTAACATCCCGATTTCACTCATTGATCCCCGAGCCGGAGTTTTGAGTGAGCGCCGTCGGGCTATTGCCGCGGAGGATAGAAGTGGACAGTCTCGCGCTTCGTCTTCGGGTCGTAGTGGGTGTAAGTGACGCGGTGGTCGCCGACGGCGATCGGTTCAACATCGGCGGGGATGATCCAGATTTTGTCGGGGTCGATGACGATGCTGTTGTCGTAGAGGATCGTCTGGCGATCAAACTTGGCTTTGCACTCGTCGCGCTCTTGGGTTGCAGTCTGCCATGCCGCCTTCGTGGTTTCCAGTTGAGCTTGCAACGGGTTCTTTGCCAGTTCAGCGGAGAGTTTCTGTTGCGCCGCTTTTTCAGCGGACTCAGCCGCAGCACGCTTCGCACTGGGTATGAGGAGCATGTAGAAGATCAGTATCGTGACCAAGCAGCCTGCCGCGAACCAGAGCACGTATTTCTGCCACGGGCTCTTTTCCATGACATCGGTGATTCCACTGGTTTCAAACATTTCCGCCTCCCTCGGCCATGAGGATTGGCCTCCTCCGAGCCAGTCTATACCGCGAAGCCGGAGAAGGTTTTTCGATGGTTGGCGTAACATCTCGATAACGCTCAAAACCACCCAATCGCGTCGATCACATTGGCGTCGGCCTAGCCGGGCGACCCCACCAGCAAAGCTTCGAGACCTGCTCCTCGATTCCGGCCAATCTTGTCAAGTCCCTGTTTTGACGGTTCTCCGCGTAAGTCAATGAATTGGCTAGGAAAATAAAGTCGGAAAAGTTGGCGGTCAGGTGGGTCGGAATTGATATAATAAAGTTATAGGTAAGAAAAGGGCGCGGAGTCACTTCCGCACCCTTATTTCATTTGGTGTCTTGAAGGTCCTAGTCCCAGCCGGAGGTAGCTAGGTTTTACGGACGGCTGACGGCTGATGGCTGACGGCTGAAAGCTGACGGCTGAGCTGGCGGCTGCCCCCTAAGTCCTTATTCCGGAATATTTTCCATATAACTCCATGATTCCAATAGGAACAGGGGGGGTGGGCAAAGCCGGTGGGGGGTACCCCAACGCACAGGCTAGACTACCGCTCAACAACCAATGACCCATCCCCAAACGGCCACTCCCGCCGCCGCCAAGCCCGCACACAATAAACCACAATCCCCACCACCAGAATCACCGCCGCATACCGGATCTCTCGCAAAAATCCCGTGCGCGAAACCAGAATGAAAACAAAGCTCCCCGCCGCCACCAGCGCCGGCACCGGATAAAGCCACATGCGAAACGGACGCGCCATCTCCGGCTGCCGGATGCGCAGCACAATCACGCCTACCGCCTGCACCAAATACTGCAAAAGAATGCGAATCACCACCAACGCCGCAATTAAATCCGCCAGCCGCAGAAAACAGAACAGCGCCGCCACTCCCGCCAGCGCCAGCAGCGAAACATAGGGAAACCGGTGCACTGGATGCACCCGCGCAAAGGCCCGAAAATAATTTCCGTCGAGCGCCGCCGCGTACGGCACGCGCGAATACCCGAGCGTCAGCGAGAACACCGAAGCGAAAGCCGTCCACATGACCAGGACCGAGATGACCGACCCCGCTCCATGTCCGTAAACTCTCTCCATCAGCGTCGAGACCACGTACAGCTTGCTGTTCGCCGCGCCCGAGTTCGCCATCTCCCGCCACGGGATGACGCCGAGAATGCTCACATTCATCACGATATAGAGACAGACGACTGCCAGAATGGATAGGAACAGCGCCCGCGGAATATTTTTCGCCGGTTGCTTAACCTCGTCGCCGAGGAAACAGACGTTGTAGTATCCACCGATGTCGTAGGCGGCGATCAGCATTGCCCCGCCGAGTCCGTGAAAGAAGCCGCGCGAAAGCGAGAACGCGCCCGGAGGTAAATCGAATGCCCGATGCGCATTGAAATGAGTAAGCCCGGCAACGATGATCCATCCAATCGTTCCCATCACGCCCAGCCAAAGCAGGTTGGTGAGCCGGGAAATCGCCGTGATCCGCCGGTAAAGCAGGAAAGCTGTGAGTGCGCAGACGCCGATTGCCACCAGCGTGGCCGGCATCGCAACCCACGTCAACTGTAGAGTTCCGATCAGCGGCAGATTGAGGCTGCCGGTGCGGGTCGACCAAACGCGCTCCAAACCCGGCCAGAAAAAAGCCGCATATTGCGAAAGCCCGATGGCGCCCGATGCAATCGACAGCGGAGCGCTGAAGGACAGTTGCCAGATAAAGAGAAAAGATATGAGCCGTCCCAGCTTCTGCGGCCCATAGATTTCTTTCAAATACCGATACGATCCGCCCGACCCCGGCATGGCCGCGCCCAGTTCGGCCCAGACCAGCCCATCGCAGACGGCGAGCAGCGCGCCCAGCACCCAACCCAGCATCGCCTGTGGACCGCCCATCGCGGTTACGATCAGCGGAATCGTAATAAACGGTCCCACGCCGATCATGTCAATCATGTTCAGCGCAGTCGCCGAGCCGAGGCCAATGCCGCGGACGAGAGGGGTTCCAGGGGACGCGGTATGTTCGGAATTGTCGGTGGTTTGCATGGATGACTTGCGTCGTTCGTCGTTCGCTATTCGTCGTTCGCAGCGAGTTTTTCCCAACGACCAACGATCAAGCGAACGACGAACAGCGAATCGCGAACAGCGATCAGCGAACGACGACCCCTACTCGCGACTCAGCAGATTCACAAACAACCGCACCGCCCCCGGCACGCCCGCCGGCAACTGCCGAAAGAACGCATATCCCGTATAGATATACGTCCCCTTGCCGTAGTGCGCCACCAGCAGTCCGCCCTTTTGCTCGCCTTCGCCGGGATCATGCGATTCGAGCAGCGGCGTAAAGTTCGAGTCCCATTGCGACATGAAGTACAGGCCGCGCTCCTGCACCCATCCCTCAAAGTCTTTCTGAGTAATTTCGTTCGGAGAATGAAAAATCGGGTTCCCAGGATCAAGAATCGTAACCGCAGCCTCTTCCACCGAAACCCGCGCACGGCTGAGCGTTGCCGGATACGGCGTGTATTTGCCCGAATTAAAATCGATCGGCACCCCAAACGATCCCAGCGTGTTGTATTGCACGACCAAGCGCCCACCCTTCTCGACGAAGTCGAGCAGCCGCTTGTTGTTGTCAATCACGCCTTTCTGGGTATCATAAGCGCGGATGCCCAGCACGATCGTCTGGTACTTGCTCAGATCCTCGCTTGCCAACTTGTCAGCCGGAATCATCGTGACATCCATCCCGATCTGCTCGAGCACCGTCGGAATGTCATCGCCAGCGCCCATGATGTAGCCAATTGCGAGGTCTGTAGGGACCTTTACATCCACGATCGACACGCGCTGCACGGCCGGCTGGTAGTAATAAAAGGTGCCGAGATCTTCACGCGTGACCACCGTATATCCCTCGCCGTAGGCTTTTTCCCCGCTCGTGAGCTCCGCTCGAATATGAGTTTGGCCTTCCTCTAACTTGGAAGGGAAGACCTGGAATGAGGCGTCCTTCGACTCATTTTTGGGAATCTCAACGGATTCATGCGCCGGCTCTGCGCGCCATCCGTTCGGAACATTCAAAACAATCTGCGCCTCGGAGCCACTGCTCTGGTCGCGCGCCGTGGTCTTTACGCTCGTGCTGCCGCGCTTGTCTGAGGGAATGACTGAGTTCGACGGTGACAACGCAATTGAGAATTCCGGGCCAATCGCCAGCGGATGCTCGCCCTCGCTTCCGTCAGACTGTTTGAACCGCACCATGACGGGAACCTCGATCGATCCGGCGAGCCCTTGATATTGATATTCCATGCGCACGTGAAACGGCGGTGGCGGGAAGGGGAGCGTCTGATACTGTGGCTCGTCAATCGTATTCAGCGCGTCGCGCTCTGGATCGTGTCGATGCCAATACGGCCGTGTGTAGCCGGCCTTCGCGCACGGCGTCATGCGGAAATCGAACTCGGCTACTGAAGGTTTGTCGGCCGACTTTGCTCCTTGCGCGTTCTGTTGGCAACCCGGAGCGTCTAAGATCAACTTTGCCGAGACTACGATCCCGCTCTTGGCAAAGCCCAATGACTTCACGGCAATACTTTCTCCCGGAACGGCCATCGTTGCCGATTCCGGAGAAGACGCGAGTGGGCCGTCGTAAGTTGCCGTCAACTTGACTCCCAGCGCGACGTTCGCTGCTTGCTGAAACTGATTGCGCTTCGTCTCAAGTTCACTTGTAAGCAACTGTTTCGCATCATCCGACAGCGATGATTGTCGAACGCGTTGCAACAGATCATCCGCTGCCTTTCGTCCGCTCAGCAGAGCCATCGCGCTCTCTGCCGGGTCGCTATCAGCGTTGTGCCCAACTTCGGCAATCCGTTGCTGGATCCGAGATAGCTGCTCACGCAGCCACGGCACCTTTTTCTCTTCATTCCCGAGCCTCGACGCCAGCCCCGGGAGCGTGGTATCGATGCCATCGAAGAAGTCCTGCTCGTGGCCGTCGCTGTCCTTCGGAGAGTCAACGACCGAATCCACCAGCTTGTAATAGGCAAATCGATCGCCCTTGGGAATCGAGACGCCACCCAGCGCTTGCGATTGCTGATGCCGCAATCCCTCGATCGCAAACTGCACGTAGGACTCGCCCAGCACCGGATCTTCCTTGCCGGTGTTCAGCTTGACGGTGTAATTGGCTGGGTCGCAGGTCGAAGCGCCGAAGCCGCATACGTTTCCGATATACAGCTTCTTCGGCTGCCAGGGCTGCAATCCTTCTCTGATCTGCTCCGGAAAACGATTAGGGTCGGCCGCCGCACGAAACGCCTCTTTCGTCAATATCGCCGACGCCTGGTGGTGCCCGTGCCCGTCGCGCTCCGTTCCCGAGAAGCGCGCAATCAGCACATCCGGACGAAACGTGCGGACCACGCGCACGATGTCGGCGAGCGCGATGTCATGCCCTTGCCATTTCTGAAAAGTTTCTTCTGCAGTTTTCGAATATCCGAAATCCGCGACTCGCGAGAACCGTTGCTCCACGCCGTAATAGCGGTCGGCTGCCAACACTTCCAGAGTCCGCACCACGCCGAGCACATCGAACAAATTGCTGCCGAGCTTGTTTTGTCCGCCTTCGCCTCGGTTCAGCGTCATCAGCAACGTCGAGACGCCCTTGCCCCGCGCCTCCAACGTCAACATGCCACCATCTTCGTCATCGGGATGCGCATCCACCTGCATCAGCCGCGCCGTCGTCTGCAGGCGTCGTAGCATCAGCTTCAGCCCCGCTGCACCCGTTTCCTGGGGGAGGGGTTCATAATAACGATCGACGTTGTGATCGCCCGCGGTCTTTTCGGGCGTCTGCGCCGCGGCGGATATCGCGGTCGAAGCCGCCAGAGCAAAGAGCAGCATCGCAGTCGCAAGCCTGCCGCACACCCAACCGAACTCGAACGTCTTCCGCATCGCAAACATGACCATCTGATGGATCTTCCCCAAAGAAAAGAGCAAAAATACTCCGCGAGCCCCTACCTGCCCAAGTCCTGAGCCGCGGCGAACTTCTTCTGGCAATCCGCGGCCGCTTGCACAATCTGAGGGAACTCCGCATCGCCGCGCACGCTCGCCAGCAGAGGATCGGATTGCAACGCCTGGTGCGCGCAATAATTCCCGGCCACGGCTTGGCGCAGAAACGCGAATGCAATCTGCTTTTCGCCGCAAGCCGCCAGTAAAGTGCCCTGGTGATACTTCATTTCGGGATTCTGTTTCGCCAATAATTCGTTTTCAGCCTGCTCTGCCATCCGGTGAATATCCGTTGCTGGCGCCTTGGCCAGGCATGCCTCTACCAGTCCTCGCATCCACATGGGATTTTCCGTCATCTGCGGCGCGGCTTGCTGAGCTTCCAGCATCTTCCCCTGCCGCATCAGCACTGAAACTCGCACCGAATTTGACCATTCCGAGCCCGTATCCTGTTCAAGAAACTGTATGGCACGCACCGCTTTTCCGGCCTCAGCAAAAGCAAGTGCGCACGTTCGCCAGTTATAATTCGTATCGATCGCCAAAGTTTTGTCGCACTCTTTCTGCGCCTCATCCAGCCGCCCCAAATAGCGCAGTACATACGCCAGGGAAAAATGCGCGTACGCTGCATCCGGACGCTTCTGCACCAGTGCCAATGCGTCGTCATAAGCCCGCGCGAGGTTTCCGGCCTCGGCTTCCTGCGCCGCCAGTAGTCCCGCGGCGCTGACCCGTCCCGGTTCGAGCAAAAGCGCTCGAGAAAGGGCCGCAATCGAACGCTGATATGCCGCCTCGCCTCCGTCCGAGTAGATCGCATCGAAGTAATACCGCCGTCCCAGCACCTCCCACGCCGGCGCGTAATTCGGATCAAGGCTCACCACCTTTTCCAGTATCGCGATCGCATCCTTATTAGCTTTGACCTCGCGCGGAATGGCCAGCGTTCGCAGATACGCCTCATACGCTTCGCGATTCGCCGGACTGCTGGCCGTTTCCACCGCCCCGCGCGTGATGCCCAAAGCCGGCATCAGTTCCTGCCGCACTTCTTTCGCCATCTGGTTACGGAGCGCGATCAGGTTATCCGTCGGCGAGGTTAGCGTGCCGGTCCAGACCACCTTATTGTTTTTCACATCCACTGCTTCAAGCGTGGCCATCACCATCTTTTCCTGGCGCAGAAAGTGTCCGACCACCACCGTACCTACTCCCAACTCGCGCCCGGCTTTTGCCGGGTCGGCTTCTGCATTGGCAAATTTCTGTGTCGACGCCGAGGGCCGGATTTCCAGCGAATGCGCATAGGTCAGCGCATTCGCAATCTCATCCGCCAGCGCAAAGCGCAGGAACTCGCTTTCCGCATCGTTACTCACATTCTGCAGGGGCAACACCGCGATTGTCCGGGTTCCCGCCTCCACTGTCGGCACCCTGCGTTTAACGAACCATACCCCCATCGCCATTGCCGTCAGCAGCAGTGCTGCCAGTCCGGCGATGATCCAGGTCCGCATCGAACTCGACTTCTGGAATGTGTTCGTCGCCACGTGCAGTCCACTCACCTGACGAAGCCCGCTCCGCAGCATCGGGTCCGTTACTTTCTTCAGCTTCACGAGGTCGGCCTTCATTTCCGCCGCGTTCTTGTAACGGAGGTTGCGGTCCTTCTCCATCGCTTTTCCGATGATGGCTTCGAGTTCCGCCGGCACCGCTGGATTGATCGACCGCGGCGATGCCGGCTTCGAATTGATCACCGCATGCAGCGTCATCACCACGTTCGTTCCGGTGAACGGCTTCTTGCCGGTGGCCATCTCGAACAGCATCACGCCAAACGAAAATATGTCGCTGCGCACGTCCAGGTCTTCCGATCGTGCCTGCTCCGGCGACATATAGACCGCCGTCCCCGGAATCACTCCCACCTGGGTCAGCGATTCCTCCAGCGACGTGTCCGTGGTCGTACCCACGCCCTGGTCGTTGGAGTTGGACTTGGCCAGCTTCGCCAGCCCAAAGTCGAGAATCTTCACCTGCCCACTCGGAGTCAGAAAAATGTTTGCCGGTTTGATGTCGCGGTGCACGATCCCCCTGGCATGGGAAGCCGCCAGCGCATCCGCCACCTGCACCGCGATGTCGAGCAGATCGTCAAGGTCCAGAGGCTGACCGTGGATGCGCTGCTTCAGGCTCTCGCCTTCGAGCTTTTCCATGACGATAAACGGGTGCCCGTCGTTGTCCTCAATGTCGTGGATAGTGCAGATGTTGGGGTGGTTGAGCTGCGATGCCGCGCGCGCCTCTCGCGTAAACCGCTCCAGAGAGATTTGATTCTGCGCCAGGTGCTCGGGGATGAATTTCAGCGCGACATGCCGGCCCAGGCGGAGGTCCTCCGCCTCGTAAACGATTCCCATTCCGCCGCCGCCCAGCTTCGACAGCACGCGGTAATGGGACACCGTTTGCCCGACGATCTCCATAGTGGTGTGGGCGGACACTCCTGTCCGCCGCCTTTGCCTTTGATTCTACGGGTAGCGCTGAAAGCTGGCTCGTGCCCGTGAAGGCGTAATGGTAGGCTGTCATCCCGGTCGGGTCAACCGAGTTCGGGGGATAGTTCATAAGCGGGAAAAGACGCGACCACGCCCGAGCGCAGGGCGACCTGACCTAACCGCTAACCAGCGCCGCCGACGATCCCACCCAAGCCATATTTTTGTTCTGATCCACGCCCATCATCAGACCGCGGCCCATGCGCACGATCGTCAGCACCGGCACTAACTTATCGAGCCACACATACATGATCCGCAGTTCGACCTTGGTGGCGCCGTGCGGAGTCTCCACCACCGGCGTGAAATTCAATCGCTCCTGCAGGATGTATTCGCTGCGTTTCGTGGCAGGAATCGCTTCAATATCCTGCCGCGACGGCGCAATCACCACCCCCAGCCCGGCAAACGAATACAGCGGCTTGAGCACGAAATTCTCCAGATCCGCCGGTACTTCCGTCAGTTGATCCAGAAACCACGTCCGCGGCACGGACGGATGCTTTAAGTAAGGAATCGAATACTTGCTTATCCGGAAATACCAGTTTGGATGCCCCGCCCACTCCACATCCAGCTCATCGCGAAAGTCAAACGGCAAAGCCACGCCCTTGCGCGCAAGTTCATCCACGATGGTGCGGTTATAGATTCGTTCAATCGGAACCTGCTTGCCCCGCTCCTCATAAAACAGACGCCGCCCCTGTTTGCGAATCTTCGTGATGCACACCGTGCGAATGCCGAGCAGCTTCTCCGTCAACAGAAAATCCGGGCGCGTTTTCTGCTCCTCGGGATATACCTCCATCAACACTACATTCGCCGGATCGTGCCCCGCCACAATCGCGTCCTGCAAAAGCTTCTGGTAAGCAGCCGAGTGCAGCCCACTCAAGAAGTAGTAAAGCTTCGGGTCGAGCGAGAACACATCGATGTAAGCCTGCGCCAACACCGGCTGATATGCGTAAAGGGAAGGGAAGGCCTGTAACTCGACAAGTTTCGGCTGTAACTCACCCGCCGTATCCCGCACTAGCCCGAAGTCCACCTGGATGAACATCGGATGCGGCGATTCATTCGGCACTCGAAACTTCGCGGGAATTGACGCCTCCGAGCGCGCCCGATACTCCGGATTCTCCACCAACTGCCGGATCAGCGCTTTGCCGTCCTCGGCCATACGCCCGACCAGTTCCGCCGGGAAGAAGCAAGGCGTCTCGCAAAGCGCGAATGGAACTTCCATCCCGCACCGCGAAGTCATCTCGCGCTGCAAGCGCCCGTATTTTTCAGAAGTGAATCGCGAGTTGAAGTCCTGGCGGTAAGAGGGAATCATGGAAGTCAGTGGAGAGACGGGCGTCCTCGCCGGTACAAACTTTACGGCAGCCCCTAAAGGGGCGGTTATCACCGAACCATTTCGGCATCGCTAAAGCGATGCCCTGATACGAATCGCGAGCTTTCACGCAGCCGCCAAGCGCCAAGAGCTAAAACTAAGCTCTAAAAGCCGCTCCTACGCCTCAATCAGAAACTGCCCGCGCCGCATGATCTGCTCGCCGTCGACCCAGATATCGAAATTCCGCCCCACCACATCGATGTGCGTCGACGAATACCACTCCGCTCCCGTGTGCGACCCATACGGATTTCCAAACGCAATGTGTATGCCCGGGTATTTTTCGTCCTGCAAGATCTCCCCGATAACGTCCTTCAGTTCGATGTTCGTCCCAATCGCAAACTCGCCCACTCGATTGCTGTTCTCATCGGTATGAGTGTAAGCCCAGAAATCGGCTTGCAATTCCTGGTTCGCCGAGTGCGCTTCGATCACGCGATTCCCCTTCACCTGGATGGTCAGCGGATGCACCTTCAAATCGCCAAACTTCGCGCACAAATAATCGCCCACCACGCCGTCAATCACGAAGATTCCGTTTACCTCGCCCGGCGTGGTGAACACTTCACCACCCGGCAGATTTCCCCACTTTTCCGTACTGATGATTCCACTCGTCTTTACCCAGCGGTAATTCGGGTTCAGATCCGCCACCAGGTCCGTCCCGGCGGGCGTCTTCGCCCGGATTTGTTTGGCCCGGCGCACCCTTTCCAGTACCTTCACGCTTAGCCGGTCCACCTTCAGGAAGTCCGCGCGCATGCCTTCCAGCATGATCCGCTTGTTGACGTTGACCATGTGTGCGTGCCGAATCTTTCGCTGATTCACCACATCGGTCATCTGCATGCGCGACTTCAATTCGTTGGTCTGTGCCTGCACCGCAAAAATGCTGACCTGGCTGGAGTACAGATCCTCCGCGATCGCCAGCGGCAAATCCGTCAGCGGACGTGTCGCCACATCCTCCAGCACCCACGTCTGGTACCGGCAGCCCATGTCTTCCAGTTCGCGCACCAGGGCCGCCGCAATCTCCAGGCTCACTTCATCGGTGATGACGGTGACTCTTTCCGAAGGCTGTACACGCAGGCACACGCGCACCGCATTCCGCGCCCCCGGCGTCAGTTGCGGATCAAAAGCCATCTGGTTCAGTTGTCGCTTGGATTGTTCTGAAGTCTTCATCAAGCTCATCAGACGGCCTTGGCGGTGGGCAAACTATCCACCTCGTCCACGCCCACCCCGGTCTCCTCAATGATGTAGTCCACCACGGCCCTCATGTCGCCGGTTTCGCGGTACACCTGCAACTGCCGGTCCGCGCCCGTGCCCATCTTCATAATTTCGTGGATGTACTCCACTTCTTCCCGGCAATCCAGTTCATCCAGCACGTCATCGACGAATTCCAGGTACTCTTCGATCAGTTCGCGTTCCGGAACTTCCATCGACTTGCCGAAGTCGATCAGTTTTCCATTGATCCCATAGCGCGCCGCTCGCCACTTGTTCTCCATCAGCAGCGACCTGCGGTACAGCCGGAATCCCTGGTTCTGCGAGTGCAGCTTGTACAGTTTTGCCACCGTCGCCTGGATCAGCGCCGCCAAAGCAATGGTCTCGTCCACCCGCATCGGAAGATCGCACACCCGGAACTCCAGCGTGTTGAAGAAGGGATGCGGGCGCATGTCCCACCAAATCTTCTTCGCGTTATCGATCGAGTTCGTTTTCACCAGCAGCTTGACGTAATTCTCGTACTCGCCCCAGCTCGGGAAATAATCCGGCAGATTCGTCCGCGGAAACTTGTCGAACACCTTGCAGCGATACGATTTCAGCCCCGTATCCATCCCCAGCCAGAAAGGCGAATTCGCCGACAGCGCCAGCAGATGCGGCACGAAATACCGCGCATGATTCATCATCTGTATCAGGGTCTCGCGATCCTCGATGCCCACATGCACGTGCAGCCCGAAAATCAGGTTGGCCCGGGCCACCAGTTGCATATCCTCCACAATGTTCTTGTAGCGCTCGCCCTCCGTAAGTGCCTGCACACGCCAGTCCGCAAACGGATGTGTGGCCGCTGCAGCCAGTCGCAGCCCATTCTCCCGCGACAGCCGGATCACCTGCCTCCGCAGATTCTTCAGCTCTTCCCTGGCTTCCTTGATATTGGCGCAAACCGACGTTCCTACCTCCACCACCGATTGGTGCATCTCCGTCTTGACCCGTTCCTGCAGGATCAATCTGCCCTTCTCGATGAGCTCGACTTGAATGTGCGACCGAAGATCCCGAGTCTCAGGATCGACGGTCTGATACTCCTCTTCGATTCCAAGCGTGAATGTAGGTTTCATCGCAGCATCCAGAGCTGCCAGGCGGGGAGAGACTCTGGCAGAAGTTGTTTAAGTATACCAATGCCGGTTGTAAAAGCGGATGTGCCCGAATCTCCGCCTACTTCGGCCCATTCAAAAACGCCGCCCAGCGCAATTCCTCCACCGGGTTTTCGCCACTGAGCGCTTTCTTCACCGCCATCTCCGCCACCGAATCCACCACCCACCCGAAATTCTGCCGCCCCACCGACGTCACCTCAGCATCCGGAGCCGGATTCATGAAGTCAATCGCATAGGGGACGCCGCCTTCCACCGCAAACTCCACCGTGTTCAGGTCGTAGCCGAGGGCGCGGCACAACGCCAGCGCATCCTTTTCGATGCGCTCCTTTAACTTCGTTCGCGGCTGCGGGTTTCCCTTCACATAGCGCTCATGATGCGGAGCCTTCGGATCGTACTTCATGATGTGCACTTTCTCCTGCCCGACTACATAACAGCGGTAGTAATCCTCAAACTCCACGCCATGTTGCAGCGTCATGCAAAGATCGCCGGTCTGGTTGTAGTTGTGGAAGAACTCCTCCGGAGAATGCACCTTATATACGTGCTTCCATCCGCCGCCCGAGTAAGGCTTCAAAAACGCCGGAAACCCAACATAGGCAAACACCTCTTCCCAATTCAGCGGATACATCAAATTCCGCATCGATTTGTCGGTCGTATCCGGCGGATGCGTGTGATGCGGCAAAATCACCGTCGGCGGAATGGCCACGCCCATCTTGTGCGCCAGCGCATAGTTAAAAAACTTGTCGTCCGCCGTCCACCAAAACGGATTGTTAATCACCATCGTCCCCTGCAGCATCGCGTTCTTCGAATAGGCCCGGTAGAAAGGAATGTCCTGCGAAATCCGGTCAATGATCACGTCGTACTTCTTCGGCTCATCCATCCGGATGCCGCCAATCTTCACAAACTCAGCCGTAACCCCCGCCGCCTTCATGCCGTTAATCTTCTCGACCAAAGCCGGCGGAAACGTATCTTCCATGCCAAAAAGAATTCCGACTTTCTTGATGCTCATAAGAGACTCCTTGGTGAAAAACGCTGTTCGCTATTCGTCGTTCGCCGACCGATGCCAATCGCTCGTTCTCACCGCGCGGCTGCGGACGAGCGAACCGCGAACAGCGAATAGCGCCTTACCTAAAAATACTTCCCCGCCATCCGCTGCCACAGCGGCCAATCATGCTTGCTATTGTCCCCGTAGATATCCAACCAATGCGGAATCCCCTTGCCATGCAGAATCGCCGCCATCTTCACGTTCGCGTCCAGGCACATATCCCAGTCCGACGATCCCAGCACAATCTTCATTTGCCGGAGCCGGCTCAGGAACCACTCATCGCTCATGTTCGGCAAGTAGTCCGGCGGATTATTGAAGTAGACATTGTCGTCGTAATAGCCGTCGAGGAAGCTCTTGATGTCGAACGATCCGCTCATGGTCACGCAAGCCGAAACCACATCGGGATGCCGCATGGAAAAATTCAGCGCATGATAGCCGCCAAAACTGCATCCCGTCACCGCGATCTGCGGAGCCCAGTTCTTCCATTTCAAATGTGGCAGAAACTCGTTGATCACGTAGCGTTCGTACTGCACATGCCGCCAGATCCGCGCTCCTGGATGCACACCCTTGTTGTACCAGCTCTCGCCGTCGACGCTGTCCACGCAAAAGACCTGGATCGCCCCCGCCTCCAGCTTCCCACCCAGCGCGTGGATCATCCCCGCATCTTCATACTCAAAAAAACGTCCCATCGATGTCGGAAACACGAGGATCGGCTGCCCGGCATGCCCGTACACCAGCGACTCCATGTCGCGCCCTAATTCGTGGCTGTATTGTTTGTGATATTCGCGGTTCATCTGCGCGAGGATTGTAACCGATTGCCCAGCCTTAGGCCCTCAGGCGGAGAGGCATTTCTCGCACGCATGGGCCGATCCAAGCTTGGCAGGGGCTTAAATGCGGAATTCCCGTTTAACAGGGAACAATACAGGGAATTTGCAACTCGCCTCCGAGCCGAATTGATGGCCAGCATCGCGTTTCATGCAGGTTTATTCCGCTATTCCCGACGATTCCGTCAGATCCGATCAGGGATTTATCAGGGAAGCGTTCCTGGATAGACATAATTAAAAAGAGGCAGCTCTGAGGGCCGCGTACAATGTTATCCGTTAGGAGGCTCGGCCGCTGAACCTAGATTGCGTGAACACTCACAGTCCTTACTATTGGTCATCTGGGAATTCCAAGTCAACACGGAAGCGAAACTCCCCTTTGAGCAAGCCTACGGCCCCGCTGGCGATTGGGTCCGACTCTTCAGCCGGAGCTCCGACTATCGCGGCACTCAACTTCTTCGCGATATCGACTGGCCTGGACGCTATCTAACCTTCGACCACTGGACATCACGCGAAGCGCTCCGCCAATTCAAACAGACTCATCAAGCTGACTACGACGCTCTTGACAAACAATGCGAAGCCCTGACCGACAACGAATCTCTCCTCGGCGAATTTGAATCGTTGTCCGCTTCCTCCTCGATCTAGCCTCGGCGTTGCCGCGATCATCTTGGGTTCGCTGGTTGTCGGGTATTGCGTTTCTATTCCTGGGTGACACAGCACAGAGCGGGCATTTAAACTGTAAACGATGGCGAAACCAGTACCAATCGGGGCGCGCGGAGAAGTGGAGAAGCTTGTTAAGTTCCGGCACACGCTTACGGCATGTCGCGAGGAACTTCCTCCGGTGTTGTCTAGTTTGCCGTCACGCCTTGTTGTGACATTGCTCACTGATCCAGCGAAAAATTGGGGCCAACTTGGGTATTGAACGTGCAATCCCGGGCTGTGGACCGGTGAAGGCCAGCCCACTTTCCACGGCGAAGGGCTGCGGCATTGGCTTGCCCAAGGGGTGTGCGAAGCTGCTGGCTCCTGCCGGCAATCTCGAGGCGGCCAAGCAGGCGTTTCAGGCAGGCGCGGACGCGGTGTACGTGGGATTAAAGGGTTGGAGCCGTGGCGGGGCGCGAGGTGAATTTGACCGTAAGCAATTGCGATTGTGCATTGAGCTAGCTCACGGCCTTGGGAAAAAGGTGCAGCTTGCGGCCAACATCATACCCAAGCCGCAGGAGCGCCCAAAGCTGCTGCGCCAACTGGCCGAATTGGCGGACTGTGGACTGCATGCGGTGATCCTGAACGACGTCGGGTTTCTGCGCGAAGTCAGGCGGAAGCTGCCGGGATTGGCCATCACCGCCAGCATCGGCTGCGGTGCGCTGAACACAAGCGACGCGCTCTTCTACCAGGACCTGGGCGCGACTGCGGTGGTGCTGCCGGGGTACGTTGAGCCGCAGGAAATCGCGGCTGTGAAGGCGAAGGCCTCGATCCAGATCGAGGTCATGCTGCACATGGTGCAGGAGTTCATTCAGCTCGGAAAATGCTGGATGCCCAGCTACCTGAACTTCGCCGCGGCGGAGCGGGGCGACGGATCGCAACGGTTGGGTGGCAGCGTCAAACGCGGCGGAGTGGGCAGTTGTTTCCGTATCTGCCAGCAGCCGTGGAGTCTGTTGAAAGATGGCGTGGAGGCTGACCGGAGGTTGTTTCCCAGCCGGCAGATTAGCCAGGTGGCAGAACTCGGGGAGTTCCTCGATGCGGGCGTGGACGTGATTAAGATCCAGGGCCGCAGCCTTCCGGCGGAGATGGTGGGTGCTATCATTGGGACGTACCGTGCGGCTGCGGATGCCTGGAAATGCGGCCAGAGAAGCGATCAGAGGACCAATGGGAACCGGGCTGCGCTGCCGGTGATGTGGACGGTACAAGGACGTTAAATGGGCCCCTTCGAACTGAATACGACGATCTCTAACCTGCGAAACTTGCGCGAATCGGACCTGAGTGCTTATGACGCGGTTTATTTGGGCAACATTTACTGCCGCATCTACGAGGACAACTTCCTGGAGCGCCTGGACGACCTCGAAGAAGGCATCGCGCTGGTCAAGGGCCAGGGTCTGCGAGCCTACGTGACTTCGTACGCTGCGCCGCGCAATGACGTGCTGCCCAAGGTGCAGAAAGCGTTGGAGACCGCAGCCGCGGCCGACGCCGATGCGGTCGAGGTCCATAACCTCGGCGTGCTGCGCATGGTGCATGAGCAGTTTCCCGGCATGCCGGCGCACATCGGCGGATTTGCCAACGTGTACACCGACGCGGGAGCCGAGGTGTTGAAAGAGTATGGTGCGGTCCGCTTCACGCCGAACTACGAGATCAGCCTCGACGAGGTGGGAGCGATAACGAGCGGCGTCGGTATGCCGGCGGAGCTGGTGGTTCACGGCAAAATGCCGCTGGGCGTTTCCGATTACTGCTTCTTACTGGAATATGAGAAGAACTGGCCGGAGAAATGCCCGACGCTATGCCAAAAGAACTTGTTCCTCAAGCAGGGCGACTGGGCCATGCGGTCGGTGGGCAAGGGCGTGCTGAGCGGCAAGGACGTGTGCATGCTCGAGCATTTGCCGGCACTCATCGCGGCCGGACACAACGTGTTCCGGATCGAGGCGGCCTATGAGACGCCTGCGTACCGTCTGAATATTGCCAAGATCTATCGCGCGGCGCTGCAGCGGGCCGCCGCCGGCGGTTGGACGGAGGACGAATCCGCGTGGAATACGATTCGCGAGCACACAGCTGTGGGTTTGTGCAACGGTTTTTATTTCGGCCGCACCGGCGCCGAGTATGTCGGCAAACGCACGCAACCAGCTGTGGCCTGCTGAGTTATTTAGTTCTTATCTTCTTAGAGGTGAGCGATGGTTGAGCTATTAGCGCCTGCAGGAAATTTGGAAATGGTAAAGGCGGCCGTGGAAAACGGCGCCGATGCGATCTACGTGGGAGCACGCGGCTGGAGCCGGCGGCGTGACGCCTATGAACTCTCCGACGAGAAATTGCATGAAGCCACCGAGATCGCGCACGCCGGAGGCGCCAAAATACGCGTTGCCATCAACACGAATATGCAGTCGTGCGAAATCCCCTCGCTGCTAAAGAAGATGGAGAAGTTCGTCGGTTGGGGTATCGACGGAGCGATCATGACCGACGTGGGCGCGATCGCGCAGGTGCACCGCCGTTTCCCTGATCTGGTTCTGCACGCCAGCATCGGCGCCAACATCCTGAACAACGAAGACGTGAAGTTTTATCGCTCGATCGGGGTCTCACAAGTGGTGGCCGACACCAAGATCACGCTGGGGGAACTGACTTCGCGCCAGGCGAATATCGATGTGGGCATCGAAATCCTGATTCATGCCAACAAGTGCTACACCTACCTGGGCAAGTGCTGGATGTCGCCGTATATGCGGTTGGAGCGGACCGCCGATGATTTCGGCAAGGACGTGTTCCGCGGCAGCCCCAACCGCGGCGGCTTGGATTACCGCGTCTGCCTGGAACAGTGGGAACTGCTCGATGACAAGGCGCTGCTGGAGCCAGTGATCACGCTCAAGAATGACGCCTTCTTTTTCCTGGACGATATTCCGGCGCTCATCGACTTGGGCGTTCACTGCCTGAAGGTCCAGGGGCGTGAGTATCCCGTGCCCTTAGTCGCAAGCATCGTGCGCTTCTACCGCGAGTTGATTGACACGTACGTCGCGAAACCTGCCGAGCAGCCTTTCGATCTTACGCCGTGGCGCTTGCGTCTGGAGGCCATCCAAGCGGAGCGCGACAGCAAGCGCAGCAACATGACTTTGGTGCTGTTGAACGAAGCGCGCCAACCGGTGGCGCGCAGACCCTAGCCGATTCGCGAGATTGACGTCCCTCCGCATCGCAGGCCTCACCGCCGCGGGGTTAAGGAAATCTCATTGATGTAGATTGTGGTAGTGGGAAGGTTCTGTAACTCACTTCCTGGTTGTGAAGGCCGTTGTGTCCCCAAGGTTAGATTAGAAATTCCATCTCATTTTGAATCACTTTAAGGAGGGTTGTTGTGCGTAAGAAATTTGTGGCAGGTCTTCTTCTGTTACTCGCGATTCCGGCGCTCGCCGACCAGGTCGTCCTGAAGAACGGCGATCGGTTGACCGGCTCGATTACGAAGTCAGACGGTAAGGAACTCGTGATCAAGACCGACTACGCCGGCGACGTAACCGTGAAGTTCGACGCAATTCAAAGCATAACGTCTGCGGGCGATCTTAACGTCACGCTGGGGGGCAAGACGGTGGTTGGTCCGGTGACCACCAGCGGTGACGATCTGGTCGTTGCCACCAAGGCCGCAGGACCAGTGGAGGCGCCGAAGGCTTCTGTCACTTTGGTGCGTAACCCGGCCGAGCAGGCGGCGTATGAAAAGAGTCTGCACCCGGGGTGGAGCGAGGGCTGGGCCGGTGGTCTGAATCTGGGCTTTGCCGTGACCCGTGGCAACAGCGAGACCAAGAACCTGGACATCGCTTTCAATGCCGCACGCACGGGATTCCACGACAAGCTGATCCTCTACACCAACTCGGTCTACGCGACCAACGATCTGCCGACGGCATCGCCTCACACCACTGCTAACTCGACGGGTGGAGGAGCACGCTACGACCACGATTTCTCCCCACGTACCTTCGGATTTGTGAATGGCGATTTCCTTTCCAATTCGTTGCAAGACCTGAGTCTGCGATCCACGCTCGGCGGTGGTATCGGTGCGCACGCGCTCAAGAATGCTGTTACTACCCTCGATCTGCTAGCCGGCCTGAACTACACCCATGAAAGCTACTCGGATGTCCCGATTCCGCCTCCGGCCACAACTGGCACGTACTCTTATTCCAATAGCTTGGCGGGGTTGACGCTAGGTGAGGCCTTCACGCACAAGGTCGGGAAGAGCACAAACATTACGCAGAGCTTCTTCATCTACCCGGACCTAAGCGATACCTCACAATACCGCGGCACATTCAATTTCGGCACCGTCACCAAGCTCAACAAGTGGCTGGGCTGGCAAAATTCGTTCGGAGATATTTATGTCAGCAACCCGCCGCCCACGACGAAAAAGAACGACCTGCAGTTTGCTACGGGTCTGAATTTTTCTTTCAAGCACTAGACTGTTAGCTGACCATCGACAACAATGGGCGGGCCGGATTTTCCGGTTTACGAACAGGGCGATGCTTTGCTGATGGCTGGTTAGGGCATCCGTATGGCGTAGAGCGTCCGTGTGGTTGACCGGCAACCGGCTTCGAGGTAAAGTTCAAGGTTAAGGACCTGGTTTATCCCTCCCCCCTGGTTTTCGTTCGATAGTTTGCATGCGCTCCGCCTCTTCCAAACTCGTGGTGCTGCTGTGTGTGTTGGCCAGCCTGGCTTGGGCGGCGCCGCAATTTTCCGGGCAGAGGCGGATCGGCCTGGCCAGCGGCGACCAGTGGGAACCGGCCGTGGCGGCCGATGGTTCGGGGCGAATCTACGTGCTTTATCCGCACTATGGAAGCGTGCCAGATTGCAAGCGCTGCCGCGTGCCCGCCATGCTGTTGGTGGCGAGCGATGACAACGGCAAGTCCTGGCAGACTCCGCAGGTGATGCTGGAAACGAATTCGGGGCAGTTTGACGCCCAGATTGCCGTGGACCCAGCCGACCGGCGCACCATTTATGCGGCATGGCTGCAGAACGGGAAGCGCGTGGTCGTGCTCGCGAAGTCGGTGGACTTCGGCGCCAAGTGGACTTTTGCGATTGCGGTTCGCGGCGAAGTGGAACTCGATAAACCGGCGCTGGCGGTGCGCGGACAGGGTGTCTACGTGGCTTTCAATCACGAAGATGAGGTGTGGGTGGCGGCCTCGCAGGATGGCGGACGCAGCTTTACACCGACGCGCGTGAATGCTGAAAGCCGTCCGGGATGGTCTCTGCTGGGCGCGGCCACGGTCGATCCCGCAGGCAACGCGTATCTGGCGTGGGCTTCCTACTCAAAAGCGGGAGGAGCGCGCGGCTCGGTGAACCTGTATGTGGCGAAGTCGGCGGACGCGGGCAAGGCGTGGAGTGCGACTCGGCTCGACGTTTCCGCGGCAGCGCCCGGCTGCACGGACGAGGAATGTGGCGAGGGGTATCTGGGCGCGCAGGTCGCGCTGACTTCCGACACCGACGGAACTCTTTACGCGCTCTGGAGCGCGGGCAGCGCGTCTCTGGGGCCGCAGCGCATTTATTTCTCGTCGTCGACCAACGGCGGCGAAAACTGGCTGCCCCGCGCCAGCGTTTCCTACGCCGAGCCGGGAGTGGAACATGCTTTCCCGGCGATCGTGGCCGGGAACGGCGGCGACGTCCGCATAGCGTGGATGGATAAGCGCAACTCTTCTCGCAACTCTTCCTATTGGAACACTTACTATCGAAGTTCGAGCAACGGCGGCGCGACCTGGGGAGAAGAGATACGGATCTCGGGCTACGTGCCCGGCTATCGTTATATCGGCAAGGAAGGTTTCCGTTTTCCTTTTGGTGACTATTTCGGGCTCGCGATCGATAACCACGGGGAAACGCATGTGGTGTGGGGCGAAGGGCTGAACTATCAGTCGCCGGGATCGATCTGGCACGCCAGCGGACGATAGAAGCGGTCTCCCGAATCACAAGGGAAAACATGTTGCGATTTATCAATCCGTCAGCAGGCCGCCGGTGAGGTCGCTGAGGCGCTCGATGCGATGTTCTCGGCAGTAAGTCGTCAGTTCCTCCACCAGCGTTTCGGTTGCTACGGGATCGAAGAAGCTTGCCGTTCCCACCTGCACGGCGCTTGCTCCCGCCAGCATGAATTCAACTATGTCCACCGGGGTGGTGATTCCGCCCATGCCGATCACGGGAATTTTTACGGCGTGCGCTGCGTCAAACACCATGCGCAGCGCGATGGGTTTGATGGCCGGGCCGGAGAGGCCGGCGGTTACATTGGCAATTCTCGGGCGGCGCGTTTCCGCATCAATCGCCATGGCAAGAAACGTGTTCACCAGCGAGATGGCGTCGGCGCCCGCTTCCTGGGCAACATAGGCCATCTGCGCGATCGAGGTGACGTTGGGCGAGAGTTTCACGATGATCGGCCGCGCCGCCACCCGCTTTGCCGTCCGCACCACTTCGTCGAGCAAGAGCGGGTCGCTGCCGAACTGGATGCCACCTTGCGCCGTGTTCGGGCAGGATACGTTGATTTCGTACGCCGCAATGCCCTCGCCCTGATTGAGGATCTCAATCGTCTGCTCGTAATCCGCGCGGGTGTAGCCGAAGACGTTGGCGAACACGACCACATTTTTTTTCTCGCGCAACGCCGGGAGTTTTTCGGTGAGAAACGCGGGTGCGCCGATATTCTGCAGTCCGATGGCATTCAGCATTCCGGCAGCCGTCTCAAACAGGCGCGGCGGTGGATTTCCGGTCATCGGTTCTTTGGAGAGACCTTTGACGACCAATCCGCCGAGCCGGTCGAGATGAACGATGTCCTCGAATTCGATGCCGTAGCCGAATGTGCCGGAAGCGGCGATGATCGGATTCTTCAGGTCGATGCCAGCGAAGCTGACGCGCAAGTCGGGATTGTCGATAGGCGTCATTGGGTTCCTCTGGCGGGCGGCGGGGCGGTCGGCATATTGGACGATGCGATGGAGTGATGCGACGGCTGCAGCGCCTCGGTCAGTACTCTTCCGGTGGCTTGCGCGGGTGCATTGATTCCGAGCAAAGAGGCTAGCGTCACCGCGAGATCGACCGGCTCCGCGTGCGTCCGGTAGATTCCGGGCTGGAAAGCGAGGCCATAGAAGGCGAGCGGCACATGGGTATCGTACGAGAAAGGCGTCGCGTGATCGGTACCCTTCGTGATTCCGACGCGAAATGGAACGGGGATGCCGATCACATAATATCCGCCTTCGGGAGAGTAGCTATGGGCATAGCGGCGGCCGATTTCGGTGGGCGGAATATCTCCACGAGCGAGTTGCGACTTGGCGAAGTATCCCGTAAATCCCATTTGCTTCATGGCTTCGCCTACTTCGCCCTCGGCGACGGATTCGTCTTTTGCGCCGAGAGTTCCGGCGAAGGCGTCTTTGTCCAGCCAGGCGACCGGGTAATCGAGATCGACGACGTAGTCGGCTTTCTTGGCGTATTTTTTCGAGAGCAGGGAATTGATCTGCTCGCGCAACGCTTTCGCGTCAAGGTTGGCTGCGGGCAGACGAAGAGTTTTTGCGAATTCAGGCAGGGGCGCGACGCCGTGATCGGCCGACAACGCCATCCACACGTTGGCCATTCCTACCTGATGACCGAGGAAGCCGAAGAACTCTGCCAAACTCCGGTCGAGTGCGAGCGCCATGCTGCGCATTTGCGGGGAGTCGGGACCAACCTGGTGGCCGAGGATATCGTTGGCGGAGAGGCTGATCACCAGCAGGTCGGTCGCCGGGCCCGCGCCCAGCTTTTCGCACAACACGAGTTCCTTCGCGAATTCCAGTTGGTAATCATTGGCGAACGGAGTGGAGCCAACGACCTCGTAGAAGCTGGCGGGCGGGCCATCTTTGTTCATGCCGTTTCGCGGTGCAGTCGAGCCGAGCGTATCGCCGTCGCTATCCTTCCACTCCCGATTCCAGAATTTTTCCGCGCGTCTTTCCGAAGGACGCGTGCCGTTGAAATTGCGCACCCACTCGGGAAGATCAGGACGGTAGTAGGTGGAGGTGATCCAGTCGCCGCTTTTGGGATCGATCCAGTAGGCGGCGTCTCCGGAAAACCCCGCCGGCAAAACGGCCGCACGATCCTTCAGCGAGATGGCGAATACCCGGGCTTTGCCGCCGGTGGCCAGTTTCAGTTCGTCCCCGAGCGTATCGCTCAGGAGGTTGTGTGGCGATGCGCCTACACCGGAGTGGCCGACAAGTTTTGTGGCGTCGTCTTCGACTGACGTCACGCGCTTCTTTTTCTGCGGGTCCCACCATTCGTTGGCAACGATGCCGTGTCCGCTGGTGTAGCTTCCGGTGAAAAGTGTGGCGTGTCCGGGAGCGGTGCGGGTGTTGGCGTAGTCGTAGTTGCAGTCGGTGAAATAAGCGCCGCGATCGAGAAATACGCGGAAACCGCCATCGCCGAACTGGTCGCGATAGCGTTCCAGGTAGTCGCCGCGGAACTGGTCAATCACGATGACGACAACGAGCTTAGGGCGGGCGTTGTAGGCGGACGCGAACGCTCCCGTGATCGAGCAAAGTAATGCCAGGGCTACTAGCGCCACGAGCAGGGAACGGGGGAGTCTCATCGCGAGCTAGTTTACAGCAGAGGAACCTTTAACGCGGAGGACGCGAAGAACAACGCAGAGCTCGCTGAGAAGAGAAGGCCAAAAACTCTGCGTTGTTCTCCCCCGGTGGTTCTCTGCGTCCTCTGCGTTAGAGGTTTTTGCCAGCGTTGGTCATGTCGTCGACGTGCACGGAATCGCGTTTTTCAGCTAAAGTTAGAGCAGAATGCTCGATCTGAATTTTGTTCGTGAGAACCTTTCGCTGGTGGAAGAAAAGCTGCGCCAGCGCGGAATGAATCCAGCGGAGGTTTTGAAAGACTTTCGCGTCATCGACGCTGAGCGCCGGCAGGCCATCACGGCGGCGGAAACCCTGCAGGCGCGCCGCAACCGGGCTTCCGAAGAGATTGCCAAGCTCAAGAAAAGCGGGCAGGACGCTTCGGCGCAAATCAACGAGACAAAAGAACTGCGCGAGGAGATTCAAGAGTCCGAAAAAAAGGCGGCCGAACAGGAAGCTCGCCTGCGCGAGATTCTGGCGTCCATTCCGAATCTTCCGCATGCCAGCGTGCCGGTGGGGTCGAGCGCTGAAGATAACGTGGAAGCGCGTCGCTGGGGTACGCCGCCGCAGTTCGATTTCAAGCCCAAGCCGCACTGGGAACTGGGCGAAGCGCTGGGAGTGCTCGACCTGGCGCGCGCCGCCAAGTTGTCGGGCGCTCGCTTCGCCGTGTACTGGGGGCTGGGTGCGCGACTGGAGCGCGCCCTCGCCAATTTCATGCTCGATCTGCACACGCGAGAGCACGGATACACTGAGGTTCTTCCGCCGTACCTGGTGAACTCCGAGTCGATGTATGGCACGGGGCAGCTTCCGAAATTTGCGCAGGATTCGTTTCGCGTGCCGCACGGAGAGAAAGATCTCTGGCTGATTCCAACCGCCGAAGTGCCGGTTACGAATCTCTATCGCGACGAAGTGCTCGACGGGGCGCACTTGCCGGTTTCGCTGACCGCGCACACTTCCTGTTTTCGCAGTGAAGCGGGATCGTACGGGAAGGACGTGCGCGGAATTATCCGCCAGCACCAGTTTCAAAAGGTGGAACTGGTGAAGTTCTCGCGTCCGGAGACTTCTTACGATGAACTGGAGAAGCTGACCCACGATGCCGAGACCGTTTTGCAGAAACTCGGCCTGCACTACCGCGTGGTCACGCTGTGCACCGCCGATACGGGATTCTCTGCGGCCAAGACTTATGACATTGAAGTCTGGCTGCCGGGGCAGAATCTGTTCCGCGAGATTTCTTCGTGCTCGAACTTTGAAAGTTTTCAGGCGCGGCGGGCGAATATTCGCTACCGGCCCGAGGGCAAGAACAAGACGGAATTCGTGCACACGTTGAATGGCAGCGGCTTAGCGGTAGGTCGTACATGGGTTGCCATCGTGGAGAACTATCAGCAATCCGACGGCAGCGTGCGCATTCCAGAGGCGCTGCAGCCTTATATGGGCACCGACCGCATCTTAACAAGGAGCGCGTAAATTCGCGCCAGTTGCAGCATGAAACGCGCGACTGGCTCGATTTGCCATCATATGAATTCCAACATACACTGGCAGCAACCTGAAGCTTCGACGGCGCTTGCAAGCGCCGTCTCCCCCATGGGCGCGATCTGGCGCACAATCCGCGGATACATTCTTTGGTCGTATGAGCGGGGCAGCCTGCATTACGACATTATGGTAACGCTGATTCTCCTCTTTGTTTTTGTTTCGCCGCACTTCATCAACTTCAAAGACAAACCGGTCGAGCGCAATCCGCATCTCACCGGCGTGAGTGTGATTCCGGGCGAGAAAGGCGGCTTGATCTATCAGATCCAGGCCTCGGCGGTGAATACGGCCGCAGGTGGAGATGTTCGCCGGCAGTTAGAGCAGATCATTGAACCGATCTCCGGGGCAGTCAGCATTACCAATGTGGAGACGCTCAAAGACTCTTCTGGGCACACGCTGAGCTACAAAGTCTGGGTTGAAAAAGAGTAAGAGAAGGTTTCAAAGTTTCATGGTTCATAAATGAAAGCTGTGCACAAGACGCTTGTTCTCAGAACCATGGTTGTCGGCTGTCTGTTGAGCGCGGCGGCTTGGGCGCAGATTGTTGGCGAATCCCCTGAGCTTGAGCACGTTCTCGCCCAGATGGATCTCGCCGCCAAGAATTTTCGAACCACCGAGGCGAGTGTCGTCTGGGACCAATACCAGAAGGTCATCAACGAAACCGAGACGCAGAAGGGCAAGGTTTATTTCCGTCGTGAAGGCGGTGAAATACAGATGGCGGCCGACTTCGTCGAACCCGACAAGAAGTACGTCATCTACAGCGGCGGCAAGGTTCAGGTGTACCAGCCCAAAATCGATCAGGTCAACGAATACGATCCGGGCAAGAATCGCAGCGACGTCGAGAGCTTTCTGGTGCTCGGTTTCGGCGGCGGCGGGCGCGATTTGTTCAAGTCATACGTCTTGAGGCTTGTGGCGACGGAGACCGTGGGCGGCATTGCAGCCGACAAACTAGAGTTGATTCCGAAGTCCGCCCGTTTAAGGAACAATATCGCGCGTATCCTGCTCTGGATCGACCCAGCCAAGGGAGTTTCGGTGCAGCAGCAGTTCTTTGAGCCAGACGGCAACTACCGACTGGCTAAGTATTCCGATATTCAGATCAATCAACCACTTCCGGGAAACGCGTTCAAGTTGAAGACGACCAAGAAAACCAAGTTCGTCTCGCCACAAGGATAGGCTTTTCCGCACCGCATCCTGCAAAACCCGAACCAATAGAAACAAGCTGAAAAAGACCGGTTGCGGCTATATACTGCGAAAGAGCCTCGGAAGGTTGAGTTTGCATGGCCAAAGTGTTTACCATACCCGTCCCTCCCGATTTGTCGCGCAAGAAACGTGTACGGACCGACGATCCCCGCTACGTGGACGGCCAGAAGATGCTGGTGGAAGCGATGAAATATTTGGCTCAGACCGATCCAGTGGCCAATCGCGGGGCCATTGAACTTCTGTCGGAACTCGTCCGCACCCGTTTCCGCATGACCGATTCGCCTTTGAGCTGAAAATCGCTTTCCTTCCGTTGCTTTCCTTCCAAGACAACTGTTGAATACGAGCCAGCAAGTCGAGCGGGAAAAATCAGGCCGGCTTACGTTGGCCGTATCTGCCCAGCCACGACGATGCCAGCACAATGATGGCGGGATAGCATTCCAGCGTGTAGCGCGGTTCCGGATTTTCTACCGTTCCCAGAAACGCCGAGCGGAGCAGCAGGAAGCTGAGCAGCAATCCCGCCCAGCGCATTCCTGACGGTCTGCGGGACTTTCCAGGTAAGAGCGCCAGGAGCGCGGCTGCCACGTAAGCCAGATTCAGCAGTCCGAAGCCTACTGCCATGACCGAAAGCTTCGCGTCGTCATTGAATTCCCACCAGCGCGCGTCGGGAGGAAGGATCTCGGTTCGCGGGCGCAGCCACATGTCCGCGACACGCAGCACAGGCAGCACAACATAGTAGCGAACAGGATGAGCGCGAATGCGGCCGGCAGCTATTTTACCGAAGCGCGCATCCAGTTCCGGCGTCATGTCCTGCGCCTCGTTGTAGTCCGCGATGACGGCCAGCGTTGCATCCCTTTCGGCCGGGTTGGAGTTATCAATGGCACGCGACGGCAGCTTCTTCGGATCAATCTTGTCGCCCGTAACGTTCCAGAAGATCTCTTCTACCGACACGTAGTCGACGATCCAGGTTTTGGCCCAGCGATTGAAACCTCGGGGAACGAGTTCATCGGCGTCGTTCGCGTAGCGCGGAGCCAGCGGCTGGAAATGATGGAGAGTGCGAAAATTACGAATCGTCCAGGGAACGAGCGGCGCCAGGGCAACGGCTGCGACGATGATTCCAGCGGCTAAGAGATCCGCCACGTTTTTCTTGCCGGCGTGAGCGTTCGACGCCAGGATCTTCCCCGCCAAGACTGCCAGATAAAGACCGATTGCCGCCAGCAGGAGGCCGCCATCGGGACGCAGCAGGATACAGGCCGCAACCGCCGCGCCAGCCGCAGCCCAGAGCTTGCGGCCAGTCTGGTCGAGAGCCTGCCCTGAGCTTGCCGAAGGGACGCCCACGTCTAAACGAGCCTCATGCATCCGACCCAGCGCGGCGATTGCGCAATCGAGAGCGAGCGCTGTAAAGAAGATCTCCAAGGTTTCGGTGAGTACGGCGGCGGCATAGTTTGCGAGGAAGGGACATAGCGCCGCCAGGACAAAAGCGATTCTTGCCGCGCGCTCGGAAACGGCGCGGCGAGCAAGGTCGGCGACGATCAGGCCGGTGGCCAGGCCCACCAGGATCTGCGCTAGCATGACTGCTTTGAAATTACCCGTTCCAAATAGCCAGAAGATCCCAGCCAGAAAGGCAGGATATCCTGGCAGGCGCGCGTCGGTCGGCAAGATCGGTTTCTCCGGCTGGCCGCCTTGCGTCTGGCCGTAAATGCCGTGCTGCAACCAGTTGGCGGCGAGGTTGGCGTAGATGCGTGAGTCATCCGCGACCGCCGGGAAATAGACGACGAAAAATAGCCGCAATGCCAGGGCGGCCAGTGTGGTTCCCAGAAAAAAACTGCGATGTTCGCGGATCAAGCGGAGCACGTTGGGAATATATCGCGAATCGCGGGATTTTCCTCGGCGGCTCACAAGAATGGCTGCTCTGTTGAGAACCGGGTTTGACCCCCTGCCGATCTCAACTTAGGATGAAGGGGCGACAACGAGATGGCCAAACAGGTTTTCTACGATCCCTTGCAGGCCCGCTGGAGGCGGATTCGCCGCTTTGTCGACGCGGCCGCCCTGGCTTTTTCTTTGCTGGTGGTCTTTTTCATCTACAGTGCCCTGCGCAGCGAGCCTCTGCCTGATCTTTCCTGGCTGTCGGAAAAGAAGCCTTACCATGCTCTGAAAGAAAACGAAAAGGCGAAAGCGCGCGAGAAACGCCGTCTCGCCACTCTGGCCCGCTCCGGACACCGACACCAGTCCCGCAAAGCTCCCTCCCAACTCACGCTGAACTCCGTGCAAGGGGTTCGGGCCGCGTTCTACGTTTCCTGGGACGCGGCCAGCTTCTCTTCCTTGCGTGAGTATGCGCGCCAGGTCGACTTGCTCTTCCCGACGTGGCTGCAGGTGCTCAATGCGGACGGCCATCTGCAAGCCTCGGATCCGGAAACGAACACCATGTTTGACGTGGTTCAGGGGAAAACGGTCCATCATATCGACGACAAAGTCATGCAGTTTCTGAAGGCGGAAGACACCGACATGGAAGTGTTTCCGGTGGTGCAGAACTTTGACGGCGCCGACTTTGTTCCGGGTATCAGCAATTTCCTGATGAATGCGGAAGCTCGCGCCAATTTTCGACGCGAGATCGGGATTTATCTTGCCTCCGATCACTATCGCGGTTTGATGATCGACTTCGAATCCTTCCCGAAGAAAGCGCAACCCGGATACGTGGCTCTGCTGAACGAACTCGCGTCTGACCTGCACGGCAAGGGGATGAAGCTGTACGTCAGCGTCCAGGTGCGCAACCAGGATTACGATTACCAGGCCATTGCGTCCGCCGTGGATGGCGTCGTCATCATGAACTACGACGAGCACTTTCCGGGCGGAACCCCTGGCCCCGTCGCTTCGCAGGATTGGTTCATGGACAACCTTGAGTCTGCCGTCGAGGAGATTCCAAAAGACAAGCTCATCTGTGCCATCGCCAACTACGGATACGACTGGGTCGAGCGGCCAAAGACAAAGACCGGCAAGCTTCCGCCCGGCGAGGCCGACAAGAGCGTTTCCGTGCAGGAAGCCTGGATCGGGGCGCGCGATTCCGAGGAAGACGTTGATTTTGACGGCGACGCGCTCAATCCGCACTTCAGCTACCAGGACGACGATAACTTCCGCCACGATATCTGGTTTCTGGATGCGGTGACTGCGCTGAACGAGATGCGCGCCGCGCAGACGCTCGGCATCCAGACCTTCGCCTTGTGGAGACTGGGCGCGGAAGACCGCTCCCTGTGGCGCGTGTGGGATATGCCCGGAGAAGCCAATGCCTCGGATCGATTGAAAGACGTCCCTCCGGGACAGGATGTCGATATGGAGGGTAACGGCGAAATCCTGCACATCGAGGCGCGGCCTACCAATGGCGAGCGCGACCTGACCACAGACAAGCAGACCGGCCTCATCGACGGGGAAACCTTCAAGAGTCTGCCGGAGCCGTATCGTGTGGCGCGCTACGGCGCCAGCAAGAACCAACTCGCCATGACCTTCGACGACGGTCCCGATCCGGAGTGGACGCCGGAAATTCTCGATGTCCTCAAACGCGAACATGTGCCGGGAACATTCTTTCTGATCGGAATCCAGGCGGAGAAGTTCAGCAGTTTGACCCAGCGCATCTACCGCGAAGGCCATGAAATCGGGAACCATACCTTTACCCATCCCGATATCAGCTCGATTGGCAGCGGCTACATGAAGGTGGAGCTGAACCTGACCGAGCGATTGTTCGCCAGCCGCCTGGGCATTCGCGCCATGCTGTTCCGTCCGCCGTACTCCGTCGATGCGGAGCCAGATACAGAAGACGAGGTGCGCCCGCTCGAACTTACGCAAAGCATGGGCTACATCACCATCGGCAACAAGATCGACACCAGGGACTGGAACGACGAGCCCGCGCTCTCGCCAAAGCAAATCGCCGCTCGCGTGCTCGACCACCTGCCACCCTGCCAACCGAACGATCAGCAGTGCGGCAACATCATTCTCATGCACGATGGCGGTGGCAACCGGGAAAGAACCGTCCTGGCGCTCCCGCTGATCATCGACGGCGCCCGTGCCCGCGGATTTCAATTCGTCCCCGTCTACCAGTTGATGGGCAAAACCAAAGCGGATGTCATGCCGCCGCTCCCGGCCAACGAATATTGGTCCGCTCGCCTGAATTGGATCGGCTTCTGGCTCTTCAGTGCGACGATGACGGGCATCACGGTCATTTTCTTCCTGGGTGACATCCTGATGACGGGGCGCCTGATTTCGGTCGGGGTTCTCGCCATTTACGACCGTCTCCGTTCGCATGTATATGGAACGCCCGAGCAGATTGCGGCCTACCGGCCCCGGGTCGCGGTTCTCATCCCCGCTTATAACGAGGAGAAGGTCATCGAACGCACCGTCCAGGGCGCACTCGACTCCGACTATCCCAATCTGCGCGTGATCGTGATCGACGACGGTTCCAAGGATCGTACTCTGGAAATCGCCCGCTGGGCGTTTGCCGCCGAAGAGGCTGCCGGCAGGGTATTGATTCTCACCAAGCCCAACGGCGGCAAGGCCGAGGCGCTTAACTTTGGACTGGAGCACATTGGCGATGCCGAGGTCTTCGTCGGTATCGATGCCGATACAATTGTTGCTCCCGATGCGATCGCGCGGCTCGTACCGCACTTTCTCAATCCCAAAGTTGCAGCCGTGGCCGGCAATGCCAAGGTCGGCAACCGCGTCAACCTGTGGACGCGCTGGCAGGCACTGGAATACATCACCAGCCAGAATTTCGAGCGGCGAGCGCTCAACACCATGGGTGCGGTAAGCGTGGTGCCGGGCGCGATCGGCGCCTGGCGTATGACGGCGGTACGCGAAGCGGGCGGCTACCATGTGGATACCGTTGCCGAAGACGCCGATCTCACCATGGCGCTGCTGCGCAATGGCTATCGCGTGGAATATGAAGACCGGGCGCTCGCCTTCACCGAGGCTCCGACCAGTGCCAACGCGCTCATGCGGCAGCGCTTCCGTTGGTCGTTCGGAATTCTGCAGGCCATCTTTAAGCATAAGGGCGTTTTCGCGCGCAAAGGCGCTTTAGGATTTGTCGCACTTCCCAACATTCTCATCTTCCAGATTCTGCTTCCCTTGGTATCGCCCTTCATTGACCTGATGTTTGCGGTCGGCGTGATCTGGTATTTCGTTCAGAAATACTTCCATCCTGAATCCAACGATCCGGCCAGCTTCCACCGGCTGCTGATTTTCTTCGTCGCATTCCTGGTGATTGATTTCATCGCCTCGGCGATCGCCTTCGCGTTGGAGCGGCGCCAGCCCGAAGCCCGCGAAGACGCTTGGCTGCTCAGCCAGGTGTGGTTGCAGCGCTTCGCCTATCGTCAGGTATTTTCCCTTGTTCTGTTCCGCACCCTGAAGCGTGCCATCCAGGGCCGTCCCTTCGCCTGGGACAAACTGGATCGCACGGCCGCCGTGAAATACGTTCCCGCCGAGCGCCGCGATTCGGTCAAAGTCTGATGATGGTGACAAGTGCGAAGAACTCGAGCCTCGTATCGGGGCGCCGTTTTAGCGGTGCCGAACATTTCTTCCTCCTGTAGAGACGGGGCCTGCCCAGCCTCTACCATCCGGACATTGCGATCGCACCAACGTTGGAAAGCTCAGAGACCCGCTCTTGCCTCCCCGCGATCTCAGCCATTGACATCCGCAGGCGACAGGTCTGTGGTAAAAAGGAGAAACCACCATGCCCCGCACGATCATTGAGCCATTCCGCATCAAGAGCGTCGAACCCATTCACTGGACGACCCGCGCGCAGCGCGAGCAACTGCTCCGCGCCGCGTGCTACAACCTCTTTCTCCTGCCGGCAGACGATGTCCTCATCGACCTGCTCACCGATTCCGGCACCGGCGCCATGTCCACCCACCAGTGGGCGGCCATGATGGAAGGCGATGAGAGTTATGCGGGCAGCCGCAGCTTCGAGCGTTTCCGCTCCTCGGTGCAAGATATTTTCGGCTATAAGCACGTTATTCCGACTCACCAGGGGCGTGCCGCCGAGCGCATTCTGTTCAGTGTGATGTGCAAGAAAGGCGATGTCGTCCCTAATAACACGCACTTCGACACGACGCGTGCGAACGTGGAGTTTGTCGGCGCCGAGGCGGTGGATCTGGTTATCGCCGAGGGCCGGCGGCCGAGCCTGAAGCATCCCTTCAAGGGCAACATGGACGTCGCGGCGCTCGAAGCTCTTGTAGAGAAAGTCGGTCGCGAGCGTGCGCCGCTGGTCATGCTGACCGTCACCAACAACTCCGGCGGCGGCCAGCCGGTGTCGATGGAGAACGTCAAAGCCGTTAGTGTGGTTTGCCGGAAGCATGGCATCCCGCTCTACTTCGATGCCTGCCGTTTTGCCGAGAATTCCTATTTCATCAAGATCCGCGAACAAGGATACGAGAAGAAAGCGCCGAAAGAGATTGCGCAGGAAATGTTCAGCTACGGTGACGGTTGCACCATGTCAGCGAAGAAAGACGGCATGGCGAACATTGGCGGATTTCTTTGCACCAATGACGATCTGCTCGCGCAGCAGGAGAAGAACCTGTTGATTCTCACGGAGGGCTATCCTACCTATGGCGGCCTCGCCGGGCGCGATCTTGAGGCCATCGCCGTCGGGGTGCAGGAAGCGCTGCACGAGGACTACCTTGAATACCGCATTGCTTCCACCGCATACCTCGGCAACCACATTGCTGACGAGGGCGTGCCGATCGTACAGCCGCCGGGCGGCCACGCCGTCTATATTGACGCGCGGGCCTTCCTGCCGCACATTCCGCCGGATCAGTTTCCAGCGGTTGCGCTCGCCAATGAACTCTATCTCGAAGGTGGCATCCGCTCGGTCGAGATCGGCACACTGATGTTCGGAGCAGCGGCGAAGATGGATCTCGTGCGTCTGGCAATTCCCCGCCGCGTCTACACGCAGAGCCACATCGACTACGTGGTTGAAGTCATCCTCGAAGTCTGGAAGAAGCGCCAGCAGATTCATGGCATGAAGCTCACCTACGAAGCGCCATTCCTGCGGCACTTCACGGCCAAGCTGGAGCCGGCGGAAGTAGCAGCCGCCGTGCGACGCTGACTTTGGGTGGCGTAGCACGCCCTAAGTGTCGTTTTGTGACTTTGTTTTGGAGGGGCGCTGCTTCAGCCACGCTCAATGAGTGCCTCTAATCACTGACATTACGGGCTCATTCGTGTGGCATTAATACGTCTGCTCGCCTCTCCGAAGAGCAGTCCCCGCCCGTCGAGACGCAACATTCCCTGAGGCGAAAAGTCGCACTCACAAACTTCTTGCGAGCGGGCGAAATGGCTGTCACTGTTTCTCGATGCCAAAAAGATAGATTCGGTTTAGGAAAAAGGAAACTTGGCGGAGGTCGTCACGTATGAATGTTTTGCGTGCCCCTTGGACACGGCGCTTTATGTGAACACGGCCTGCATGCTCTGCTTGATCACTTCAGGCGAAAAACGAGGCTTGTGCGCCGGCAGAATCAAAAAAATCAGTGCGCAGATAATCTCCGATGACGCGGACTGCGAATCGCCGGGAGACAGAGTGCTCGACTCCTCCCCCCACCGCATATGAGAAACGTCCCAGCCATCCATGGTATTCGGTATCTGTCGCTGGCACTGCGCCGTCAACTATACCCACACCGGCCAGCACGTGAACGAACGCCCGGGTATTTCCGTGGTCAACCGGGTAGAACACTGGACCACCGAGAAAGCTCAACAGATAGCCATCGTGTTTGGTACCAAGGACATTGGAAGTACGGACGTAGTTGGAGTCTACCATCGCCCCCCAG
>JBEKWL010000013.1:0-36774 GCA_049513095.1 Terriglobales bacterium | reverse complement strand
GATGAAGAGCATTGTCGCATTGAAAAACGTGACCATCACCGAGCCTTTTTTTCAGGGACACTTTCCGGAAAAGCCGATCATGCCGGGCGTGCTGATTGTGGAAGCAATCGCGCAGGCGGGCGGGCTGCTGTTGCTGACTGAGGTTCCGAACCGGGACGAGATGCTGATGGTGTTCACGGGGATCGAGAAGGCGCGCTTCCGGCGTCCGGTGGCGCCGGGAGATCAATTGCGAATTGAGGTGGTGGTGCGGGCCTGGCGGATGACGGCGGCTCGTCTGGAAGGCAAGGCATACGTGGACGGCAAGGTGGTTTGCGAGGCGATTGTCACTTGCCGGCTGGTGCCGCGGAATGCGGGTGTGGGAACGGTCGAGGAATAGTGGTCAGTGCCCACTGACCACTGGGTTTCAATGTCCATCCATCCTACGGCGATCATCGATCCGAAAAGCAAGATACATCCGTCGTGCCAGATTGGGCCTTATTGCGTGATCGGGCCCGAGGTGGAACTTGGCGAGGGCTGCCGTCTGGCTTCGCACGTGGTGATCGAAGGGCCGGCGAAAATTGGCGCGGACAATCACTTCTCCCCTTTTACTTCGATTGGCCTGGCACCGCAGGATATCGGCTATGCGGGCGAACCGACTCGGCTGGAAATCGGCGACCATAACAAGATTCGCGAGTTTGTCACCATCAACCGCGGCACAGTGAAGGGCGGAGGATGCACTCGCGTCGGCGACCACAACCTGATCATGGCCTATACGCACATTGCGCACGACTGCCAGATTGGGAGCCACATTATCATGGCGAACGCGGCTACGCTGGGCGGGCACGTCACCGTGGAAGACTGGGCAACGGTGGGGGCGCTGTGCCCGGTGCACCACTTCGTGCGGATTGGGAGGTATTCCTTTATCGGCGGGGGCACGACCATCACGCGGGACGTGCTGCCATTTTCGAAGACGTCCGCGGAGCGCGGGACGCACGCCTATGGATTGAATGCCGTGGGTCTGGAGCGGCGGGGATTCACTAAGGAGCGGATTCGGAAAATTCATCATGCGTATCGGGTGCTGCTCACTTCGAAGCTGAATACTTCGCAGGCGCTGGAGAAGCTGAAGGCGGAAGCGGATGGCGGGGAAGATGTTGAGGAGCTGATTCGATTTATAGAAGCGTCGGAACGCGGAGTTATTAAATAAAGTGGTCAGTGGCAGTGGGCAGTGGCCAGTTGAAAATCCGAGATTGTGACGTGTTATGCCTGTACAGCCACATGATTAAGTAAAGTGGTCGGTGGGCAGTGGCCAGTTACAACCCGAGATTGTGACTTGTTATGCCTGTGCAGTCATATCGGCAGCTCATCGCTTGGCAGAAGGCGATGGACTTTGTTGCTGAGGTGTACAGGGACTACGCGCACGTTTCCGAAAGAGGAGATGTATGGACTAACGAGCCAACTCCGCCGCGCTGCTGTCTCTATCCCGAGCAACATTGCGGAAGGTCAGGGGCGGCAGACCACCGGTGAGTTCCGACAATTTCTGGGACATGCTCGTGGGTCTCTGCTGGAAACGGAAACGCAGATTCTGCTATGCGAACGTTTAGATTATCTCGACAACAAGACAACGAAGATACTTATCGGGCACGCGGCTGAGTTGGGTCGAATCCTGAATGGGCTGATGAACTCTCTGGAAGAATCACGCCGGTAAAGCAGTGGTCAGTGGGCAGTGGTCAGTGGCCAGTGGAAAGCCGGTAAAGCAGTGGCCAGTGGAAACCCTAGAACGTCGATGCCTTATCGGGGAGTCAGAGCGTGGAGTGATTGAGTAAAGTCTCTGGGAAAATCACACTGTTAAGCTTACGGGAGATCTCATGAAGATTCGCCTCAGCGTGTCGCCGTTATTTGTCGTGTTACTAGTCTTCTCGATGGGAGCCTGTAAGAAATCCCCTCCCCCAACGGCCGTCGCCGTGGGAGCCGATTGGACAATGTACGGAAGGACCAACGACGAGCAACGTTTCAGCCCTTTGAGCCAGATCAACGAGCAGAATATTGGCCAACTCGGGTTGCTCTGGGATCGCGAGCTGGGCACGACGAGAGGCTTGGAAGCAACACCACTAGTCTCGAATGGCGTGATTTTTACGACCGGAGAGTGGAGCGTCGCGTACGCACTGGACGCAAAAACGGGTGAGATCCTTTGGACCTTCGATCCCCAGGTGCCTCGTGCACGGGTTCGCACCATCTGCTGCGACGTTGTCAATCGCGGAGTAGCCCTTTACAACGACAAGGTCTATCTCGGCACACTCGACGGGCGCCTAATCGCCCTGAATGCCAAGTCCGGTAAACCCGTTTGGGATGTCATCACCGTTGACCAATCCAAGCCTTATGCGATTACTGGCGCTCCGCGAATCGCCAAAGGAAAAGTCCTCATCGGCAACGCCGGGTCAGAATTTGGTGTGCGCGGTTATATCTCCGCTTACGATGCCGAGACCGGCAAGCTCCTCTGGCGTACCTTTACCGTTCCCGGGGATCCTGCCAAAGGCTTCGAGTCCACGGCCATGGAGGCCGCCGCGAAAACCTGGCACGGCCAGTGGTGGATTGCGGGGGGCGGAGGTACGCCGTGGGACTCCATCGTCTACGACCCTAACCTCGATTTGGTGTACACCGGCACGGGAAACGGAGTCGCCTGGTTCCGCGATCTCCGCAGCCCCGGCGGTGGCGACAACTTGTACCTCGCTTCCATCCTGGCGCTGCGCGCGAGCGACGGCGAGCTGGTTTGGCACTATCAGGTTACACCCGGAGATAATTGGGACTACGACGCCACGCAACCTTTGATGCTCGCGGATTTGCCGATCGGCGGCGGCACGCGCAAGGTCATTATGCAAGCCTCGAAGAACGGATTCTTCTACGTGCTCGATCGCCAGACGGGCCAGTTCATCTCCGCAAAAGCGTTCGTCAATGGCATCACTTGGGCCACGGGTATCAATCCCGAAACTGGGCGCCCACAGGAATCGCCGAGCGCGCACGATGGCTGGCAGGCCGTACTTGTATCCCCATCGCCCGGTGGTGGACACAACTGGTACCCCATGGCGTTTCATCCCGCCACTGGCCTGGTCTACGTCCCGGCAAGAGAAAACTCCGTCTTCCTCGCTGCACCGGACAAAAACTGGAAGTCGAACCCCACACTTTGGAATCGCGGCGAGGATGCCGCCTACGATGGACCAGTCAAGAAAAAAGCACTCGCTTCTCCGCCCATGACCGGCCATCTAATCGCCTGGAATCCGGTCGAGCAGCATGAAGCGTGGCGTGCCGATCTTCCACTGGTCGAAAGTGGCGGCGTACTGGCGACTGGGGGCAACCTCGTTTTTCAAGGCAGATCAGACGGAATCTTCTGCGCCTATCGCGCCACGGATGGCAAGAAGCTTTGGGAGTTCAACACGGGGACAGGCATTATGGCTCCACCCGTCACCTACCTTCGCGACGGAGGTCAGTACGTGACGCTGATGGTGGGCTGGGGAGGAGCCGCGGGACTCGTCAATTTGCCCGGCAGCGGCCCGGTGAAGCGGGGTTTTGGCCGTGTACTAACTTTTTCCCTTGGCGCCAATGCAAAGCTGGAAGTTCCGCCGTTCGGACATACCGGGCCTCCGTCGCCCGCGATCCACATGAAGGCCACCGCCGCTGCGATCCGCGAAGGCAGCATTTTATTCCGGCGCTACTGCTACTACTGCCATGGAGTGGGCGCTGTCTCAGGCTCCAGCATTCCTGACCTGCGCTATGCCACCGCGGAAACACATCGCCAATTCCAGTCAATCGTGCTGGGCGGCGATCTCGAATACGGCGGCATGCCTTCGTTCAAAGACGCGCTGAAACCGGACCAGGTGCAGTCGATTCAAGCATATGTTTTGTCCCAGGCAGCGGCCGCGGCCAAGCCCGCACCCAGCAAAGCTCCTTGAAGAACCGACCACTGACTATGAAACTCGGACTCATCGCCGGCAATGGCAAGTTTCCCTTTCTCGTGCTGGATGCGGCGCGGGCGCAGGGGTACGACGTGGTTGTCGCCGCCATTAAAGAAGAAACTTCTCGCGAGATCGAGTCGCACGGCGCGGCTTCCGTTTACTGGCTTTCTCTGGGCGAGCTGTCAAAGCTCATCTACACTTTTAAGGCCGAGGGCGTCACCCGCGCCGTGATGGCGGGGCAGGTCAAGCACAAGCAGATTTTTTCCGCCATCAAGCCGGACTGGCGGCTGGCGAAGCTGCTGCTTTCGCTGGGCACGCGCAATACGGACTCGCTGCTGGGCGCGGTGGCGAAGGTTCTGGCAGATGAGGGCATTATGCTCGAGAACTCGACGGCGCTGCTGGAGCCGCTGCTGGCGAAAACGGGCGTGCTCACGAAGCGGGCTCCGAGTGAGCAGGAACGCAAGAATATCGAATACGGACGTGCAGTGGGGCGGCGGCTGGCGGAGTATGACATTGGACAGACGGTGGTGATCGCGGCAGCGGCGTGCGTGGCGGTGGAGGCGATGGAAGGCACGGATGCGACGATTGAGCGGGCGGGCGAACTGATGCGGTCTTTGGAATTGGAACTGAAATTAGAATCGGAAGCGGTATTGCCGGGCGAGGCTTCGACGCTGAGCCGCGCGCTGACGGTGGTGAAGATCGCAAAGCCGGGGCAGGATCTGCGCTTCGACGTTCCGGTGATTGGGGTAAAGACGATCGAGACGATGGCGCGGGCCGGGGCGAGTTGTCTGGCGGTGGACGCGGGGCTATGCCTGTTGCTGGATGGCGAGGCGATGACGCGAGCGGCGGATGAGGCGGGGATCGCGGTGTGCGCGGAATAGCTGTTGTGGTCAGGAGGTATTCCATGTCCAAAACAGGTCGGTCTGAGGCGGGTCGTATTGCCGATCAGCTTCGCCGCGCTTTTAACGGCGAGGCTTGGCATGGCGATTCTGTGTTTGAAATTCTGGAGGGGGTCATGGCGGCGCAGGCGGCGGCGCGTCCGATTGCGCGCGCCCACACGATCTGGGAGCTGGTGCTGCACATTGCGGCTTGGGATGACGCGGTGCTGCGGCGGCTGGGTGGGGTGGCGATGGAGCTCTCCGATGCGGAGAATTTTCCTCCGGTGACGGACGCGAGCGAGGCGGCATGGCGCAAGGCGCTGGCGCAGGTGCGGCGCGATCACGAGAAACTGGTCGCGGCCGTGACTTCTCTTCCGGACTCGCGGCTTGGCGATGTGGTTCCGGGCAAAGAGGGCGCACACTACACCTTCTACTACATGCTTCATGGCGTGGTGCAGCACGAGCTGTATCATGCGGGGCAAATCGCGCTGCTGAAGAAGATGTGAAGGCGGGGACAGCCGAGGGCGGCTGTCCCTACGCAAGTGCGGACCCTTGCCACTCCGGAGACGGGGCAAGCCCCGTCTCTACAGCAGAATTTCTAGGTTTGCGCTTTCCTATCTGGGGCTGGAACTGCGACAATAGCGCGTTATTTCTTCGTTCCGGAGCACTCATCTGAGCAAAGTATTTCCGATCAATGTCGCGGTGATTGGGGTGGGCGCTTTTGGGCGCAATCATGCGCGTGTCTATCAGCAGTTGCAGCAGTCGGGCAGCGTGCGGCTGGTGGGGGTGGTCGATCCGGATACGGCGCGGGCGGACGCAGTTGCGCTCGAGTTCGGCTGCAAGTCGTTCGGCTCGGTCGGGCAGATGCTCACTACGCACAGCGAGGTGCAGGCGGCTTCGGTTGCCGTGCCGACGGTTCTGCATCTGGAGGTGGCGCGCGCCCTGATGGAAGCCGGGGTTGACGTGCTGATCGAAAAGCCGGTGGCGGCGACGCTGGGCGCGGCGGACGAACTGATTGGCGTGGCGCTCGAGCACAAGCGGGTGGCGCAGGTTGGGCACCTGGAGCGCTTCAATCCGGCGGTGCGGGCTACGCTGCCGTTGATCAAGCGGCCGATGTTTTTTGAGGTGCACCGGCTGAGTGTGTTTTCTCCGCGGGCGCTGGATGTGGACGTGGTGCTGGACCTGATGATCCACGACCTCGACATTGTGCTGGCGTTCGTGAAATCGGAGGTGAAGGAAATCCGGGCGGTGGGGTTGCCGATTCTTTCGGGCAAGGTGGATATCGCGAATGTGCGCATCGAGTTCGAATCGGGCTGCGTGGCCAACTTCACGGCCAGCCGAGTTTCGACGGAGCGCGTGCGCAAGCTGCGTTTCTTTCAGGCGGGACAGTATATTTCGATCGACTATGGACGGCAGGATGTGCTGGTGTTCTCGGTGGGAAGCGCGGATGGAGGCCCCCACCCTAACGTCGCAAAAAACGCGACGTTAGGATGGGGCACCCGCAATGGACCTAGTGGGATTCCGCAGATTTCGATGGCTAAGCCTGCGATTACAGCGGAGGAACCACTGCTGGCGGAGATCGAGGCCTTCCTGCAGGCGGTGCGGGAGCGGTCGCGTCCGGTGGTTTCGCTGGAGGACGGGCGGCGAGCGCTGGAGCTTGGGCTCGCGATTCTGGCGGAGATTGGGCGGCACGCGGGGCGGATCGGGCTGGGGTGAAGCTAGGGGCTTATTCCAGAAGTGGAAGATCCTATCGCGAATCCAGAGTTGCTGTGGCCGCTGGCAGCTGCCGAGCTGCTCCACCCCGGTGCGCTCGGCCGGGACGGGGCGGAGCCCCGTCCCCACACGAACTGGTTACAGAGTGTTATTGCTGGGGTGGTGGGCCGGCGTCGGGCGGACCGTGGCGATGGCCTTGTCCCCATTGCTCACGCTTGGCTTGCATTTCGTCCCATTTTTTCTGCTGGGTCGAGTCGAGGAGCGCGCGGATCTGCGTGTCGCTGCTCTTGCGGATTTCCATCATTTTGGTGTGGCGATCCTGCTGGGAAAGAGAATTGTCCTGATGCAGGCTCTCCATCTGGGAGTGTTCGGACTGGAGGATTTCCTGCACTTTGGCTTGCTGATCGGATGTGAGGTTGAGTTTCTTGCTCAGTTCCTGGGTGCGTTGGGCGGGGTCGGGCGGGCCGTGGTGCCAGCCACCGTTGGGCTGCTGATTGTTGGGAGGGCTATCCTGAGTTGCCGCGAAAGGCGCGGCGATCGAGATGAGGCCGGCCGCGAGAAGAACGAGAAGGCACTGCTTGAGCATGGAGATCTCCTTTTCAAAACGAGCTGTCAACAGGTATGAATGCAATTATGAGCCGGAAGTTGCGCGAGGGACAGGATTCGGACAAATCTTTGCATAACTTTACGAAGCGTCGCTTTGCTGGTGCTCGAGGCGGGGCCGAGCTGTGCTCGGCTTGGACGGCCGAGGGCCGCCGTCCCCACACAACCATGGACGGGGCGGAGCCCCGTCCCCACATGAACTCGGCTATGGCGCTGGCTTGCCTTGCGCAGACAAGGGGTGCTTCAGTTGGGCGGCAAATTGTTGGGTCTGCTCGTCGGAGAACTGGAGCTGACCGTCGAGGACGAGGGTTAACTGGCCGGCGCCGGCATCCTGGAATTGCGCTTTCTGGAGGGTGGCGGACTCCTGCGCGACGGGCGGGAGTGTGGCTTTGAAGTCTGTGCCCTTCCGCAGAGCGGAGAGCACCGATGCGGTAATTTGCTGGCGCAGCGTGTCGCCGAGATCACCGGAGCGGAGCAGGTCGCGGAGGAAGCGCTCGGCGTCAACGCGGGTAATTTCGGAGACGAGGCTTAAGCCAGCGTTTTGTTCGGGCGATTGTTGTCCGACAGATGGAGTCAGCTTGACTTCGATGGTGCCGTCGCCGCCGGCCACTTCCACCGGGCTTCCCTGACCCGGCGAGCAGACCCAACGCTCAAGGTGCAAGCGAGCCACCACCAGGCTGGCGGGAGCGAGAGGGGTGAGCGTGGCTTGTTGAATCTCAAGGCGCTCGCCGCAGCGGGGAGAGCGGGTGAGTTTGGAGCGGAGAATGCCGGTGATGCTGTGCTGCACGTCGGAGAGATCGGCGGTGAGCTTGAGACTGAAAAGGTTGAGGCCGTTTTCGGCGGGCGTTCCAGTGGACTTGCGGGAGACGGTGCCTGAAGCCTGGATGGAGACGGGCCGGCCGGAGATGTCGATCGAGTTCGTCACCTTGGGAAGGTTGAAGGTGAGGTCCTGGCCGCCGGTGGAGAGGAGAATACCCATTTCTCTGCCGAGCGCGAGTTGCTCGTCCTGGAAAGTGGCGATTTCCTTGTCGAGACTGGCGGCCGAGCTGGCGATCTGTTCGCCGTCTGATTTGGCGGTTTGAACGATTTGATCAAGCGTCTTCACTTGTTTGTCGAGGTCGGAATCCGCTTTTTCCAGTTTTTTGGCGATGTCCTTCAAGCCGGATTTTTGTTTGGAAGAAAACGAGGCGAGAAAATTCTTGTTGCTGGCGCGAGCTTGTTCAATGGCTTGATCGAGGGCGGTTGCGCGATCGGATAGGGGTGAAGAAGCGGGGACTTTGCGCAGAAGTTCGCGAAAGGTCTTTAGCCGATCGCTGGCGTCCTGGGTGCATTGCGCGATCTTGGCGAAGGCGGCGCGCTGCTCATCGGTGGCTTGGACGGCCATGGCCTGGTGAAAGTCCTTGAGATCGTCCTTGCTGCTTACCCCTGAGGCAGGGCCGGCGCTGCCGGCGCCGCCGGTCGGCATGCCGTGTCCGCCGCCACCGCCCCGCTGGGCGAGCGTTCTGCCGGGACTGGCGAGCAGAGCGATTCCAACCATAAGTGCAGCGGGAACGAGAGTTCCTTTGTAGAACATGGGCCAGATCTCTGACGAAACATTTTACGTTGGAAGGAGACCGTTTGACTAACGTAGCGACAAAAAGTACTGATGTGGCGACGGATTGAAATTGGTTTTCCGTAAATCTGACCCAGGCGGGCCAGCAGTGGGAAAATCTGCGCGGTTCGGCCCGTGTTTTGAGGCTATTACCCAGGTACTCACTCGGCGAGCGCAAAAAATGCGACAATGGGATTGGCGGTCGTGGCTGCATAATTTACGTAACTTTACGAAGGAACTTTGCGCGTGCTTACGCAACATGCGCAACATGTTACGCAACCCTGGAGCCTGCCCGTGGTTCTAAGCTTTATAGTCTCTGCCTGATGCCGGTTACCCAAATTCCGTCGCGCGATCCGCTGACTCCGCCATCCGAGCAACCGGAGCAGCGCGATTTGTTCGAAGCGCAACATTGGGAAACGGCCTACCGCGGCTTCAATCCCGAAGATGTTCCGCATCTTCTGATTCAGTTGCAGGACGATCTCTCGCGGGCGCGCAAGCGCGAAGCGGTGTGGCTGTCGGTCATCCTGCACTTGATGGTGATCATTCTGTTGTGGAACAGCGAGAAGTTGATGCTGCTGCTGCCGCACCGGACGGTGGACCTGGCGATTCAGGCGAATGTAGACCAGTCGAAGGACGCGATGTTTCTGGAGTTGCCGCCGGACGCGCAGAAACTGATGCGGCGTCCCGATGCGAAGGTGATTTCGGATAAGGATCGCATCGCGACCAGCAAAGCGCCACAGATCAATCGAGAAGAGTTGAAGAAGATACTGCAGAGCTCGCGTCCGGGACCGCCGGGCGAGAGCGCGCAGCAGCCTCCAGCGCAGGGCCAAGCGGCGCAGAACCAGCAGCCGCCAGCGCCGCAGGAGAATTCGGGATTCGCGCAGCCGCAGCCGAGCGATCAGACGGCGCGGTTGCAGACGCCTCCGCAGAATCGGCCGGTGCCGAATTTTAAAACTTCCATGACGCCGGGCTCGGCGATCGAACAAGCGACCCGGGCCGCAGCCGAGAGCCGCGGGCGCTACGGTACTGGACAAGGGGGCGACTACGGATTGAGCCAGGGCCCGAACCGGGCACATGCGGCAATGGGCCCGGCGGAAATTCTTAGCGACACGATGGGCGTAGATTTCGCGCCCTATTTAACGCGGATTTTGCAAACCATAAAGCAGAACTGGATTATCGCCCTGCCTACGTCGGCGTATCCGCCAATCTTTAAAGCAGGTAAGACTTCGATCGTCTTCACCATCCTCAGGAATGGGCAGGTAAGCGGCATGGCGCTGAACAGCAGTTCTGGCGATGTTCCTCTCGATCGGGCCGCATGGGGGGGCATCACCGCATCAGACCCGCTACCCGCGCTGCCGAAGGAATTTCCCGGCCAAAACATCGTCATCCGCATCGGGTTTTATTGCAACATGGAAATTACCGACTTGAAGTAGGCTCGCGAAGTCTGACGCTCGCTATCCGAGAGTCCTAACCTCTGACCTTTCCTACTCCTTCTTGATCGCGTCGATCATCGCATAAAGCTGCGAAGTATCCGTCACCTCGACGTAGGGCTTGCCGGTGCGTTTGCTGCTGACCACCCAGATCGTCGGCGTGTGCACGATGTGCAGACTCACGCCCAAATCTTTGTCGGCCCGCACCAGCCCCGCCAGCTTGCCCTCCGGATCCACAACGAACGGCAAGGCAATCTTGTTATCGGCGGCAAACTTCGCCGCAAATCCCCGTAAATTCTGCGGATTGATCTCCAGTTGGTGCGCGAACACAGTGTCGCGGAACGCGTTCCCCACTTCCTTGGAATGCGTGTCGAAGTAGCGCGCCAGCACCGCAGCGTCGAAAGACCAGTTGTGCGCCGGCAACGGGAAGTCGTGCTGCACCAGCGGAATCTTATAAGTCCGCGAGGCCTGCACCAGCAGCGGCGCCGTTCGACCGCATTGCGGACATTGCAGGTCTTCGAAAACGACGATCGCAACCTGCGCCCCCTTCGGCGGACGGAGAGCCTCCGGCACATCCTGGGCAAAAGCCGGCAGGCAGAGCAGGACCAGACAGGCAAGAACAAGAGATGGCAGAAGCAGGGACACTAGACGCGGCAACAGTCGTTGAATCTTCATAGTTTTATTTGGATGCGCATCGAACCGACAATATCTCTATGGTAGCGAATTCGGCCCATTCGCGCACCTGTGGGGCATTTCTGGTAGCGGTGCAGTTTGAGAATTGCCATCCCTCAGCGGCTAAAGCCGAAGTGAAAACAAAGCGGTTACCGCAGCGCTGAAGCGCTGCGCCACCCAAAATCAGGCGCGAGCCCGGTTTTTCCGCAGCCTGCCAGGGGCAGGCGCCCTCACCTGTTGCGAAGTTGACTTCTGCAATCTGACCTCTCACCTCTGACCTTATTGGTTCTTATTCTTTCCAGCGTCGGAAGAGGAGGGCTCCGTTGGTGCCGCCGAAGCCGAAGGAATTCGACATGGCGTATTCGACATCGGCTTTGCGGGCTTGGTTGGGAACGAAATCCATGCCTTCGGTATCAGGGTCCTGATTTTCGAGATTGATGGTGGGCGGCAGAATCTGATCGCGCAGCGCCAGCACGGTCACTCCAGCCTCTAACCCGCCCGCTCCGCCCAGCAGATGGCCGGTCATCGACTTGGTGGAACTGACCGGGACTTTCTTTCCAAATAAATTTCGAATGGCGTGCGCTTCGAGCGTGTCGCCGATGGGGGTCGAGGTGCCGTGGGCGTTAACGTAGCCGACGACGCCGGGATCGAGTTTGGCGTCGCGCAGCGCGTTGCGCATGACGCGAAAACCGCCTTCGTGCTCGGGGGCAGGTTGAGTAATGTGATAGGCGTCCGCGGACATACCGTAGCCTACGATTTCCGCCAGGATGGGAGCGCCGCGGCGGCGGGCGTGCTCCAGTTCTTCGAGCACCAGGATGCCGGCGCCTTCGCCCATTACGAAGCCGTCGCGGTCCTTGTCCCAGGGACGGCTGGCGCGGGCGGGGTCGTCATTGCGCGTGGAAAGCGCGCGCATGGCGGCGAATCCGCCGACGCCCATGGGAGTAATGGCGGCTTCGGAGCCGCCGGCAATCATTACGTCGGCGTCATGGTGCTGGATGATGCGAAAGGAATCGCCGATGGAGTGGGCGCTGGTGGTGCAGGCTGTGGCCGTCGCTTCATTCGGACCCTTGGCGCCGAACCTCATGGAAACGTGCCCGGCGGCGAGGTTGACGATGGCGGCGGGAATGAAGAAGGGTGAAATCTTGCGCGGTCCGCCTTCGAGGAGCGCGGTATGTTCGCGCTCGATGACGTCGAATCCGCCGATGCCCGAGCCGATATGCACGCCGACGCTCTCGGCGTTTTCGGGCGTGACCTGGAGCCCGGACATCTTCATCGCTTCGTCGGAGGCGGCGATGGCGAAGTGGATGAAGCGGCCCATCTTCTTTACTTCTTTTTTCTCGATGAAGTTAAAGGGGTCAAAGTCGCGGACCTCGGCTGCGATCTGGCAGGCAAAAGCGGAGGCGTCGAACCTGGTAATGCGGCTGACGCCGCTTTTGCCGGCGAGCAGGGCCTGCCATACTGCGCCGGTGGTATGGCCGACGGAGCAGATCAGGCCGATGCCGGTGATGACGACCCGTCGCGGCAAATTACTTGCCCGCTTTCGCGTGCTTGCCGATGTATTCGATGGCATCGGACACGGTGCGAATCTTCTCCGCATCCTCGTCGGAGATTTCGATATCGAAGGCCTCTTCGAAGGCCATCACGAGCTCGACGGTATCGAGCGAATCGGCGCCCAGGTCATCCACGAACGAAGCGCTGGGCGTGACCTCGGCCTCGTCCACCCCCAACTGCTCGACGATAATCTGCTTCACTTTTTCATCAACGGCTGCCATGTTCTCCTCGTTTCTGAGTCTGGGAATCGCGGGTCCGGGTTCCGGGCCAGCGTTTGCTGAATTACGACTGCATGTTGCTCAATCGATCGAATGAAGTGGAAACCAAATAGTCTAAAAGGGATCGGAAAAGTATGCAAAGGAGGTACGGGAGGAAAATTGGTCGGGGTGGAGATCACTACGGAATGCTAACTGGCGGCGGGGAGAACGGTCAAACTCGATCGCCCGGCGCTTGCTCATTCCGCCGGAGTCATGTCACGATTTGACGTGCAAATCCTGCTCCTGCTCGGTGTTTTGCAGGTGCTCGCCGGACACGAGACGCTTCTCGGCGAGGCTGGCCGCTAAATGCGCGCCGTGGTGCAGCGCGTGAGCCGCGCCAGAGTTACTGTGAACGGCGAGACCACGGGCGAGATCGGCCTCGGTCTGCTGGTGCTGCTCGGGGTGGGCGCGGGAGATACGCGCGCGGACGCGGATTACCTTGTCGAGAAGACGATTGGCCTGCGCATTTTTGAAGATGCCGGGGGCAAGATGAATTTGTCGGTCGCGGAGGTGGGCGGCGCGCTGCTGGTGGTTTCGCAGTTCACCCTCTACGGAGACGCGCGCCGCGGCAAGCGGCCATCGTTCGACGCGGCCGCTCCGCCCGAGCAGGCGCGCGCACTCTACGAATATTTTGTGGCGAAAGTCCGCGCCAACGGGCTGCCCGCGGAAACCGGACGCTTCCAGGAAACGATGCAGGTGGAACTGGTCAACGAAGGCCCGGTCACGATCCTGCTGGATTCGGCGAAAGCGTTCTGAGAAGGCGCCGGGCTTAGTTCATCGTCATCCTGAAGCCGGCTTCTTCGGCAACTACTAGGCGGCCTTGCCAATCACCGGTTGTGCGCAATGGCTGCAGCGGGACGCGTCGATCGGAATCTCGCTCAGGCATTCCGGGCACTTCTTGGTGGTCGGATCGGCCGGCGCCGGATCCTTGTGCATCCGCGCTACCAGCGCATTCACCGGCGTGACCACAAAGAAATAGACAGCTACGGCAATCAGCAGAAACGAGACCACGGCGTTGATGAAATGGCCTACGGGAAACAACGTCCCGTTGATCGTGTAATGGATGGCAGAAAAATCCGGTTTGCCCACGATCGCCGCGATCAACGGCGTCAACAAGTCTGCGGTCAATGCCGTGACCACGCCGCCGAAGGCCGCGCCAATCACCACGCCCACCGCCATATCCACCACATTACCGCGCAAAATAAACTGCTTAAAACCGGATAACATTACGTTTCCCTCCGCCTATTGGAATGGCCGACAATGTAAATGCTCAACGGCCTCTGGTCAAGCTGCACATGACAGGAACAGATTTGGAAACAGATGCAGAGAGTTGCACACGCGCCGTGCTCAGATCCGCATCGGCATCACGATATACCGGTACTTGTAATCCTCGGATTCCGCGGGACGCAGCTGGCCGGCGGATTGGGCGTCCTTCAGCTCGAGTTTCACTTCGCACGAACCGGTCGCTTTGATGAAGTCGATCAGGTATTGCGCGTTGAAGCCTATCTGTATCGGCTCACCGTCATAGGCAACTTCGATGGAATCCTCGGAGTCGCCCGTCTCGGTCGACGACGCGGAAATCTTCAACTCGCCTTTTTCCAGACGCAGCTTCACGGCGCGCGAGCGCTCATCGGCGAACTGGGCCACGCGCGCGATCGCGGCTCCCAGTTCCTCGCCATGCAACGCGATGGACTTGGAGATGTCCTTCGGCAGTACGGCCTCGTAGTTGGGGAACTGGCCCGTAAGCTGGCGCGAGGTCAGCAATCGCGGACCGACGCGGAAGAAGAGAGTGGATTCGTCCTTGGCGAAGTCGATGGTCTCGACATCGCTCTCGCCATGGGAATCGAGCAGCGATTTCAACTCGTCCATTGCCTTCTTCGGAATCAGCGTTTTCATCTCGCCGGAAACGCCTTCAAATTTTTCTCCGGCGCGCTCGATGTGCGCCAGGCGATGGCCATCGGTTGCAACCATGGTGATCGACTCGGGTTTCAACACCATCAACGCGCCATTCAGGGTGTAGCGCGACTCCTCGCTGGCAATGGCGAATCCTGTCTTGGCAATCATCGAGCGCAGTACAGCCGCGGGAATTTTGATCGCTCCGGCTGACGGAAACACCGGCAAACCCGGGAAATTCGACTTCGCCATGCCAACCATTTTCGTATTGGACCGTCCGCAGCGAATACTCACCCAATGGTTTTCGAGCAGGCGGATGGTGATATCGGCATCGGGCAGCAGCTTTACGTAGTCATGAAGTTTGCGCGCCGGAATTGTGCATGCGCCTTCTTTTTTCACCTTGGCGTTGCAGGATGTGCGCAAGCTCAGGTCAAGGTCCGTCGCGGTCAGCGACAGTTTGTCGCCCGCGGCTTCGAAAAGATAGTTGGAGAGGATGGGAATTGTGGTCTTGCGCTCTACCACGCCCTGAGTGGCTGTCAGTTCGCGAAGAAGCTCAAATTTGCTGACCGTAATTTCCATGGTCGTAGCGGCTATGGCAGGGGCGACTTCCACCGGCATATTGGGTCTCCCGACTCTACTTCTGTTCTCTTCTTATATCAAATACAAAAGCAAGAAAACCAGTAGTAACCGTAGGCGCTTCGGAGAAGTGGAAAAGCGGTCCAGATTCTTCCGGTTCAGTTGCTTCCACAGCGATCCTTTATGTGAAGAATCACTCCCCGTTCCAGCGGAAGCCATTGTAACCCATGGACCGTTCTCAAATTTCTGTCCCATCTCGCACAGCTTGCACAGACACTCCACAGCCGAGGGATAGAAAGAACGGCCTGAATGGTGGAAAAGGCGGTGGAAACTGCCGTTTACGCGCCCAATTGCTCGGTCAGTTTATTGAGCAACCTGTTCAAATCCTTGTCGTTCTTGCGAAGCTCTTCAATCTTGTCCACCGAATGCAAGACGGTCGTATGGTGCTTGCCGCCGAACTGGCGTCCAATTTCAGGCAGGGAGGCTTCGGTAAGATGCTTAGCCAAGTACATCGCAATCTGGCGCGGATATACGATTGATCGCGAATTATTCTTCGACTTGATTTCCACCAGGCGCAGGCCGAATTGCTCGGCCACCGCCTTCTGAATGGATTCAATCGTCACCTTGCGGGCCTGCGAATCAATGAAATTCTTCAATACCTGCTGGGTATAGGGAAGCGTGATTTGGGCACCGATCAGCGAAGAATGCGCCACCAGGCGGATCAGTGCACCTTCCAGTTCGCGCACATTCGAGCGGATGTTCGAAGCTATAAACAGCGCCACATCCGTGGGTAAGGTCACTCGTTCCTGCTCTGCCTTTTTTTGCAGGATGGCGACTTTTGTCTCCAGGTCGGGGGGTTGGATGTCGGCAATCAGGCCCCACTCGAAGCGGCTGCGCAGGCGATCCTCGAATTCCGCCAACTCCTTTGGCGGACGGTCGCTGGCGATCACGATCTGCTTCATCGATTCGTGCAGGGCGTTGAAGGTGTGGAAGAACTCTTCCTGGGTGCGCTCTTTCTGCGCCAGAAACTGGATGTCGTCAATCAGCAGCACATCCATGGTCCGGAATTTATCCCGGAAGCTGATCATTCTGTCGTAGCGGAGGGAGTTGATCATCTCGTTGGTGAACTTCTCGCTCGACACATAGCAGATCGCCGCCTGCGGCGTCCGGCGCTTGATCTCGTGGCCGATCGCCTGCATCAGGTGGGTCTTGCCCATCCCGACGCCCCCGTACAGGAACAGGGGGTTGTAGGCTTTCGAAGGCCGCTCCGCCACCGCCTGGCAGGCCGCGTGCGCGAACTGGTTCCCGCTGCCGATCACGAAGGCGTCAAAGGTATAGCGGGGATTCAGTTGCGCGGCGCTATCCCAGTCGAACCGCCCCTGCGTCGGATGCAACCCCGGCGCCGCCTGCGGACCCGCACCGCCGCCCGGACTATGCGCCGATAGCCCGCCGTCATGCCGGATCGGCGTGTTCGAAGGATCGTCCTCGGCCGTAACAAATTTCACATCCTCGTATCCGAGGCCGAGGTTGTCAAGCGCTTCCTGAATCAGATCCGCGTATTTGTCGCCTACGTGACGGAACTCGGCGGTTGGAATGCGCACGAACAGAATTTTGTCGCTGGCGTGGCTGTAGCGCGTCGGCTTCAACCAGGTGTCGTAGGAGTGCCGGTTGATTTTTTTCTCCAGGGCGTCAAGGATGCGCACCCAGGGATTCGGAACGATGACGGAACTGGTGAGAGACATTGTGTGCCAGAATATCGAATGCGCCGGCGTAAAAACGTCCGGGAAAAAACCAATCTTGAAATTATGAGTTCTTCTTTTACTGCAGAGCAGTTGCTGTTTTGCAGTACGGGTTGCCGGTTAAATTTTTTTGCGAGACGAACCGGATACTAGCACAAAAAAATCGCCGCGTCGGTGTTTTGCAACAAAAAAATTCCGCGCGAACGCATTCTCGGATCGCGATTTTTTTGCGCTGTCAAGTGTCGAGGTACTAACTGCCACGCAAAGTGTGCAACTTATGTATGCAACTATGAAATCGTCCGGCGTTCCCGCTTGGCTGGCGCCGCCGTCTTGTAGTTCCCCGGATACACCACCACCGACCGTCTTCCGCCCTCGCCGTCACTCTCGGTGCGCAAATCTTTTTCCTCGCGCAGCGCCAGATGCACGATCCGCCGCTCGCGCGACGACATGGGCCCGAACCGGTAGGGTTCGCTCGTCCGGCGCACCTGCTCCGCCGCCACCCGCGCCGCCAGTTGCAACTCGTCGATCCGCATCGCCCGAAAGTTCTGGCAGTCGAACCAGATCTTCTCGTGCTCGTTGCCTTGCAGGTGCAGGATCTCCGATGCCAGCAGCTCCAACGACCGCAGCAACTCGCCACTCCGCTCCAGCAACAGAGCCGAATCCGGCCCGGCAAACTCCACGAGAATTTCCGGATGCTCCCACTCGCGATTCTGCGCCATCGGCGGATCCACGGTGACCCTGTACTTCAGCTTGAAGCCGCCGTTCGAGATGACGGCCTGCAGGAATTCCCCAATCTGTTTTGCAGCAGCAACTTTGTCTGTGATCGGCATAAGTAAGCTCTCAGCTGTCAGCTCTCAGCCATCAGGTAAACCGGCGCGTCGGTCGCTGACGGCCGATGGCTGACGACTGACGGCTATTTCTCTTTCTTCCTTGCCCGCTTCTCCATCATCTCGCGCATTTCTCGGCCCAGCGACGTTCGATTCATCACCGCCTGCTGCACGATCCCGATCAACTGGCCCGCGGACCAGTACAGGCCCAAGCCGGCCGGCAGGTTCCAGCTCATGATGCCCAGCATGCCCGGCATCATGATGTTCATCATCTTCTGCTGCGCCGGATCCATGCCCGCCTGCGGCGTCATGCGCTGCATCACCAGCATGGTGACAATGATCGCAACCGGCAGAATGTGCCATGGATCGGGCGCCGAAAGATCGTGCACCCACAGCCACGGCGCATGACGCAAATCCATCGCGACGTTGAGCATCCGGTAGTAGGCAAACAGAAACGGCATCTGGATCAGCAGGGGCAGACATCCACCCGCCGGATTCACGCCTTCCTTTTTATACAGTGCCGAAATCTCCTGGTTCATTTCGGCTTTCTTAGGATCGCGCAGAGTGTACTTCTTATACTTTTCCTGGATCGATTTGATCTGCGGCGCCACGCGCTGCATCTTCAGCATCGACTTCATCTGGGTAATGCGCAGCGGCAGCAGCGCCAGATTGATGACCAGTGTCTGCAACAGAATCGCCCAGCCCCAGTTGGCGACGATGTGGTTGTGCATCCACTTCAACCACAAAAACAGCGGCCGCGCGATGATTCCCAGCCAGCCGAAATCAACCACCGCCCGCAGATCCGGTTCCGCGCCCGTGATGCCCGGCACGTTCACCGATTCCAGGTCCGCCAGCGCCTTCGGGCCCACATAGAGCCGGGCATCGGTTGCGCCCTTCTGGCTGCCCACCGCCGCGCCCAGCACGTCCACCTTGTCCATCTGCTTGTTACTTGCATCGGACGAATTGTGCGGAATTTCAACGGCGTTGCGCAGCGTCACCATGGCCGCGTTCTGCGGATCCTGGGGCAAAAAAACGGCCGCGAAATACTGGTCCGCCACTCCCGCCCAGTGGAACGGTCCCGCGAGCGTCGCGCCGCCGCTGATCTTCTTGATCGCCAACCGCTCGACCTTGTTGTCGTACTGGTACATGATCTGGCCAGCCGCGTACTGCGGAGCGGTCGTATTGTCGCCGAACCCCGCCGGCCACATGGGAAACGCCGTGACCTGCGCGCCCTTCACTTCGACCGCCGTCCGCACCCCGACCACATAGCTGTCGCGATCGAACTTGAAGCTCTTCTCGACCGAGAGGCCGGCGTCGGCATAGGCAAACTTAATCTCAGCCGGAGCGTTTGCCCCGCTGCTCGTCGCCACGTACAGCGCCGAGTTCAGCTGGTTCCGCAGCGTCTCGTCATACGTCCACAAGGTCAGCGGATACCCATACTTCTCAGCCGCCGCGCTATTCACCAGTTCCAGCGGACCACCTTTGTCGTCGGTGTACTTCTTCAGTACCCACGACTTAACCCGGCCGCCGCGATTGGTGAACACGATCCGGTAGACGACATTTTCAATCACCGTCTCCGACTCGCCCGCCGCCCGCAGCGGCGCCGATGCCGGCGCCGCCTTCTTCTTCCCGGATGCACTCGGCGCCGTTGAGACTTGGGTTGGAGTCTGCGAAGTAGGTTGCGCCTGATTCTGCACCGGCGGCGTCTGGGAACTCTCCGGTTTCGCCGGAGGCTGCGGTCCATACTTCTTCAAAAGCGGCTGGAAAAGCATGATGACCAGGAACGTCAGCGCAAACACCACCAGCAGCTTGCGCTCCATCCCGGGTTCTTGTTGAGGATTATTAAATTCGGCCAAATCAGTCGCTCGCAATCAGTCGAGTGTGGCGCGGACACGCTTGTCCGCGGTTTTGATCGTTATTATTCACCACCGGGTCATATCCGCCCTTTGCCAACGGATGGCACCGCAACAGTCGCCACGCCGCCATCATTCCGCCGCGCCACGCGCCATACCGCTCTACCGCTTCCAACGCATATTCCGAACACGTCGGCACATAACGGCACGACGGAGGAAACGCCGGCGAAATCCACCGTTTGTAAAGACGCAGCAGCGCGAGCGCGAGAGACTTCATTTCTTCATTTCTCTTTATTTTTCTTGACCTAGCAGCTTTTTCGCAATCACATCGAGCGCCCGGCCCACTTCTTCCAGTACTACAGAAAATTCCACGGTCAGCACCGACTTCTTCGGATTGATCACCACATCAACCGGGCCCGCGCCTTCGAGCACCGAACGGCGCTGCCGCACTGCTTCGCGCAGCCGCCGTTTGATCCGGTTGCGCTCCACGGCGCCTCCCAGCACGCGGCCGACGGTGAAGCCGACACGCGAGCTTTTTTTCGGAGCGGTCTCCGGTAAAGCGCCCTCCGCCTGCCGCAGATAAAACACGGTCATGTGCGAGGAAAAGTGCCGCCGTCCTTGCTTGTACACGCGATCGAAGTCGGAATGTTTCAGCAGCCGCGCGGCGCGCGGAAAACTCGCTCCCGCCTTGGCCGCGGGCTGCTCTCCACTCCGTTCCGGAGCGTCGGCGCTCACCAGCTCACAATCCTGCACAATAATTATAGTTAATGATGATAATGACGGCCTTTGCTGTCCGTCGGGGGAAAACTAATCGCGGAAACCCGGCGCCACTGAAACACGCTTGCGCCCCTTGGCCCGGCGGCGCGACAGCACTGCAGCCCCGTTCTTCGTCTTCATGCGAGTCCGGAACCCGTGCTTCTTCGAGCGCTTGCGCTTGTTGGGTTGAAATGTACGTTTCGGCATCGAAAACCTTTGCTCCTGATTGAATCAGCTTACTTGAGGCAAACGGTAAGTATAAATGACGCTGGCCAGATGCAGCAAACGGGCGTATGGCGTGCTAAGCTCTCGTCCGATGTTGATTTTGCCCATCTCGCGGACGTGGATGGATTCCCGCGCCGCGCGATTGGTCTACCTCGTGTGCTCCGTGCTAGCTCTCGCGTTGAGTGGGACCCAAGCCGGAACAGGCGCCGCTCAAGCCGTCAACGGGTCGCAAAGTTTGCCGCCGGCAATTGCAACTGTCTTGCGGCTGGCCCTGATTCCCGAGGCAATTGGTTCGGGATTGTTACGGGTGGCGATGCTTTACTTTTGGTTCAGTTTCGACCAATCGTCCTGGCTCAAGCGCACACTCTGGTTTCCTTTTCTTTTCTTCTTCATCCCCCTGACCCTAGCCCTCTACTACTTCTTTGTCTACAGAAAGTGGACACGCAGCGACGGGCAAACATCCACCGTGTCCGCAGCCTCCCACAGCTAGAATGTTCGTGTGAATCTCGATGACACCATCGTCGCCATCGCCACCCCGCCCGGACGCGGCGGCATAGGTGTGGTTCGACTGGCCGGACCGGAAGCGCGCATTATAGCGGCTCCCATGCTGCGGCTTGAGCACCCGCTTGAGCCGGGGCGGGCTGTTCATTGCGATTTGGTCGAACCATCGACGCATCACTTAGGGACAGAAGTTGCCGAGCTTTGCTCGGCTGGACGGCCGAGGGCGGCCGTCCCTACGTGTTGCCGGGAGCAATCGGGCGGCCGCATCGACGAGGTCGTCGTCACCTACTTCGCCAAGCCGCACTCCTACACCACCGACGACATTGTCGAAATCTCCGCCCACGGCTCGCCCGTCGTGCTGCGCCACATCGTCGAACTCTCACTCGCTGGCGGCGCCCGTCTCGCCGAGCCCGGAGAATTCACCATGCGCGCCTTTCTCAACGGACGCCTTGACCTGACTCAGGCCGAAGCCGTCCGCGACCTGATCGACTCGCAAACCCTGTTTCAAGCCAAGGTCGCCGCGCAGCAACTCGAAGGCGCGCTCTCCAATCGCCTCAAGCCCATCAAGCAGAAATTAGTTGACCTGATCGCGCTGCTCGAGGCCGGCATAGACTTTGCCGAAGACGATGTCTCTGTTGCCCCGGACGCCACCATCCTCGATCGCATCGCGCAAGTCAAAAGCCCGCTGCTGCAACTTGCCGCCACTTTCACTTACGGCAAGATCGTTCACCAGGGCCTGACCCTGGCCATCGTAGGGCGTCCCAACGTAGGCAAATCGAGCCTCTTTAACTGCCTGGTCGAACGCGAGCGCGCTATTGTCACCGCCCAGCCCGGCACCACGCGCGACCTGGTCAGCGAAACCGTCGCCATCGGTGGAATTCCTGTGGAACTGGTGGACACCGCCGGCATCCGCCGCGCCCTGGACGAAGCCGAAAGCATCGGCATCAAGAAGTCGATGGAGGCCCTGGCGGACGCCGACTTAGTTCTGGTCGTAATCGACAAGACCCAGCCCATCTCCGAGGAAGACCGCGAATTACTAAGGCAGGTAGAAGGCCGGCCGGCAATCGTAGTGGAAAACAAGTCCGACCTGCCAAGCACAAGTGGGGACGGTCGTCTCGCCCGTCCGAGCCGGGCAGAGCCCGACCGGGTTTTGCCGCAGCGCATCCCCACCTCCGCCCTAACCGGCGAAGGCATCCCGGCCCTGCGCGCCGCCATCCTGCAACACGTCGCCGGAGACAGCGGCACGCAGTTCGAGACGGGCTTCCTCACCAGCGTTCGTCACCAGAAGCTAGTCAGCGACGCGCTAACCTCGCTCGCCGCCGCGACGAGCGCCGTCGCTGCCCGAGTCCCCCATGAGATGCTCCTGCTCGACCTCTACGGAGCCCTGCGGTCTCTCGACCAAATCACGGGCGCCACCACCACCGACGACATTCTCAACCTGATCTTCGGAACTTTCTGCATCGGAAAGTAAAGTGGCGTTTAACACTATCCAAGGAAATGTAGAAATCAGGATTATCTTCTTGTAAATATTGAGCACTCAGATTCAATCTCGCCTTTCAAGTGGCGCTGCGGTATATTCTTTTGTCCCCTGGATCCTCATATCAATTTAATTAGGATGTCGTTCGGAGTCTGCGACAGCGGTCTTTGGACGCTCTGGGATAGCAGCAGAAGGTTGAAAAGAAGCGCCCGTGACCGGGCTAGGGGTAAGCATCCTGAAATACTTTTTTGTTCTACTCGCTACAGGTTTGCTTGTCGCTGCGGCTTCCTCTGCTCAAGACGTTGACACTACGGACCTCGGAGCACTGCAGTGGCGGCTCATCGGTTCGTTCCGTGGGGGCCGAGTGACTGCGGTCGCCGGTGTCCCCGACAATCCTAACGTCTACTACTTCGGCACACCGGGCGGGGGTATCTGGAAGACCACTGACGCCGGCCAGGTCTGGGCGCCGATCTTCGATAAGGAACGCATTCCTTCGATCGGTGCTCTCGCCGTCGCTCCTTCGGATTCCAAAACAATCTACGCTGGCACGGGCGAGCAAACCCCTGGCAACGGCATATATAAATCTGCCGACGAAGGCAATACCTGGACCCACGCCGGTCTTGAAAATACCCGCTTTATCCAGTCCGTCATCGTCAATCCGCAAAATCCTGACGTTGTTATCGTAGGGGCCAACTCGACAGGCGTGAACGCCTTCTCGCGCCCTGCGCCAACGAAAACGTTTTCGACCGCGCGAGGCGTCTTCCAATCGGCTGACGGCGGAAAGACGTGGAAGCAAACCCTCAGTAATGATGAAACGGCCGGTGTCTTCGACCTCGCCGTCGACCCTGACAACTGGCGCACCTTCTACGCATCGCTTTACGTTCCTGCTTCAGGACCGATTCCCTCTGCCGACGAAAAAGGCGGCAGAAAAGCCAATTCTTTGATTTACAAATCCGTCGACGGAGGGTCCACATGGAATCCGCTCGTCTCGAAAGGTCTGCCCGAAAAAGACCGGGGTCGCCTTGGCATCAGCGTCGCTCCCGGTACCCACGGGCGACGCCTCTACGCCATAATGGAACAGGGTTTTTACCGCTCCGATGATGCTGGCGCAACGTGGACAGAATCGACGAAAGATCCGCGTATTGTAGGCGACGAATACTTCAGTCGAATCTTCGTGGACACCAGGAACCCCGACATCCTTTATGTGGCTCAGACCTCGCTCTATCGCTCCATCGATGGCGGCAACACCTTCGCCGCTTATGTCGGGGCGCCTTCTGGCGATGATTTCCACGTTCTCTGGATCGACCCGAAGGACCCAAACCGCCTGCTTCTTGGCGTCGATCAAGGCGCAATTCTCAGCGTAGATGCCGGCAAAACGTGGGGCTCCTGGTATAACCAGCCAACGGGCCAGTTTTACCATGTCATTACCGACCACTCCTTCCCTTACCGTACCTACGCTGCCCAGCAAGACAGCGGCACGCAATCCGTGCCAAGTCGCAGTGATAATGGCGAGATTACCCCGCAGGATGTCACCTCAGTGGGCGGCTTCGAGTTCTGCTTCATTGCGCCCGACCCTCTCCACCCCGACTGGATCTATTCCGGCGGCTGGTACGAGTCGGTCGTCCGTTACGACCGCGTGTCCGGCCAGACCGCCACTGTTTTTGAGAAAGGAGACAAGTACCGAGCCGCCCAGATGCCGCCGTTATTTTTCTCCCCACACGATCCGAACACTCTCCTTCTTGGCACACAGTATGTGCTGAAGAGCACGGACCAGGGAAAGACCTGGCAGACCATCAGCCCGGATCTTACTGAGTGGGACGGTGTCGACCTATCTGAAACCGATCGCGACAAACCTCGTCCCCCGGCTATCCAGGCCCTAGCCGTTTCCAGCATTGACGTTGCCGAGATGTGGGCCGCAACCACCAACCGGATCGTCCAACTAACTCGAGACGGGGGCGCACATTGGCAAAAGGTCACCCCGCCCGGACTCGCCGCGCCATCCCAACTCCTCTACGTGGAGCCTTCGCACCATGACGCCGCTACGGCCTACCTAACTGTTGGTCCCGGTCGCGAAGCCGTCCCTCCTAAAATCCTCCGCACGCGCGACTTTGGTGCGACTTGGCAACCAATTATCGATGGCTTGCCCGCAAACGAAAGTGTCCGCGTAGTTCGAGAAGACCCGGTCCGCAAAGGCCTTCTTTTCGCTGGAACGGACTCCAGTGTTTTCCTTTCCTTTGACGATGGAGATCACTGGCATCCGCTCACGCTGAACCTTCCTGCTACACCGGTTACCGACATCGAAATCCACGGTGAGGATCTGGTCATCTCTACCTTTGGCCGTGGGCTCTGGATCCTCGACAACATCACCCCAATTCGCCAACTTACGCCCGAGGTGCTTGCTTCCGCAGTCCACCTTTTTGTGCCCGCCACGGCGCTCCGCGTCCGCTGGGACACCTACCAGGACACGCCCCTGCCGATCGAGACGCCCACGGGAAAGAATCCGCCGGATGGCATCAGCCTTGATTACTACCTGAACGCTTCGCTCGCAGATGAACCGTCGATTACGATCCGCGATGCCAGCGACAAAATTGTCCGCAAGTTCACCGGAGTCCCGCGCGAACCCGATCTTCCTTTGCCCAACGTTCCTGAGTATTGGTTTGCCACTCCTCCGTCAGTGGATAAAACACGCGGTCTGCATCGCTTTGTCTGGGATTTACGTTACCAGCCGCCCCAGATTCTGCCCGCTTCCTATTTCGGTCCCATTATTAAATACACCGAATACACGTTGGCTGACCACGCGATTCCCCACGAAACGCCGCGACAGCAACCCCAAGGCCCGCTGGTGGTCCCAGGTGTGTACACGGTCGAATTCAGCGCCGGGGGCCATACGATGCGGCAGTCGCTTACGGTTCAACTCGACCCTCGCGTCCACGCCACGCAAGCGGACCTCGAAGCTCAACTGGCGCTCGCGCGCCGAATTCTGAGCGGAATGGAAATTTCCTACAACGAATTTCAAAAACTGAAACCCCTGACGGAGGCGATCGAAGAACGGAAGAAACAAAAGTCGCCGAACGCAGCCGACAACATAGCCGACATTAAGAAACAGATCAAAGCAGTCGAGGACGGCACCAGGACCGCACCCGGGTTGGGACGCATCAACCGTGATCTTACCCGTCTCCTGGACGGCGTAGAGGCCGCCGACCAGCGACCCACGGACCCGCAAATCCAAGCCGTCAACCAGGTATGTGCTTCCCTGGTCAAGGTCATGACTCTTTGGGAAACGCTCAACGAGAATCTTCGAAAGCAGAACCCGCTTAACCTGCCAATCACGACAGATTTGTCCATGGCAAACTGTACTCAATGAAAACAGCAGCAGCCACCTGAGTGAGAGGCTATCCCCTATTCCTGGGCGTCACATTGTATTGTGTGACTCGTCACTGACAAGCAACCAGCGAAAAGCGTGTTTGTAGTATGCCTATTGGACTGAAAGACCCCGATGGACTGCCAGAGAAGTCCGATCGGGGAATCATAAGGAGGAAATAAATGTTAAGTGAAAAAATGAAGAGGTTCTTGGTCACGGGCGCAATGCTGCTCGTGGTTGCCGCAATCACCTCGGTCGCCGCCTTTGGTCAGACGGCGGAACCGGTGCAAATAGCCGCTAACACTGTCGCCCCGATCGCTTTCAAGCCGGCCGGGGACGTTACCCGAACCAATGCCCTGCAAGCCCGCATCGACGCTCAGCAGCAAGAGATCAACAAGCTCAGCGCGCTGGTGGAGAGGCTGCAGGCCATGCTGGAGCCGGTCGCTTCGACTCGGCCGATTCTCCCCAACGCCCGCATCGGCTTTCTGCCCGATCCTGCGGGTTCGCCTTCGCCATCCCCGGCACCGCCGCCGGCTTCTCAAGGTTACACCGCTCCTCGTGAATTGCTGCCAGACATCGGACACATCGGCGCCGAACTCGGTTTCTTTGTGGGTGGCGCGACCAATCCGTATAAGGACAACACTGGCTTTGCCTCGGGCGGCTATATCGACCTGCCCTGGAAGAGAGTTGCGGGCGGCAAGCTCTCATATGAAATCATGATCGGCTTGCAACGCTCGGTGACGACGCAGCAGACGACGTCGGGTGTGAATGCGCTGGCCGATGTGGCGGTCAACAACTTCCTGGTAGATGCAGGAGTCATAGCGACGCCCGTTCCGGTTTCCTTTCTTGGCAGCTACCTCACGACTCCTTTGCCGGTCACTAGCATTGTGCAAGAGCGGTCCAAAGTCCTGACGGTGGCCCCATTCGAACTGAAATATACCGTGACCAAGCTGGGCAGATTCCGCCCCTACGTGGTGGCAGGCTTGGGCGTGTACGTATGGATCGGTTCGGACAACAATACCCAAACCTTCAACGCAAACACGGCGCTGGGCAGCTACGCCTCTCTGCCAGTGGGAACCTCAACCCTTGGAGCCACGCTGAATGCGATCTTGCAAGGATCGCAAATTGGCGGCTTGGCTCCGACAGCACCGCAACTCGCTGCCCGCGGCGTTCCGCATGGCCAGGGCAACGTGCTCTTCGGTGGTCAGGTGGGCGGTGGAGCGGAGATTCGTATCACGCCCAAGCTTTCGATGGGATTTGACGTCCGCCACAACCAGGTGGAAGGCAAGGACGCCGGCTTCAATACGTTTGCCTTCAATCAGGGCCTGCACTGGTAAGCAGTCGGTCCGGCTCCGTTGCCGGATGAAACAACAACTCTTGCACTCGCGCCAGGCGGCGGTCGCATGCGTCCGGCGCAGGAGGTCAAACTATGTTGAAAGACAAGATGGAGAATTCAAAGAAGCAGGTTTCCCGGCGGCAGATGCTGAAGGCTGGCGGAATTTCTGTGGCGGCCGGAGCGCTTGCATCGGCTTTGCCGGCCGCGGCAGAAGTCAGATATGCGGGAGACTTGGCGATTTTGAACGTGGCTCTTGGACTGGAGCACCAGGCCATTGCCGCGTATGACGCCGGCGCCAAGAGCAAACTGCTCTCCGCCGATCAGCTTAAGATCGCCGTGAGCTTCCAAACCGACCACAAACGCCATCGCGACACTCTAGCCCGCTACATCAAGCGTTTTGGGGGCACGCCGGTCGCGCCCAAGACGAGTTACGACTTCGGCACGATCACTTCGGCAACCGACATCGTCAAACTGGCCCAAAGCCTGGAAGACGGTGCCGAGGGCGCATACCTGGCCAATGCCGGTAAACTCGAAAATCGCGAAATTCTCGATGCCGCCGTCCCCATCCTTGAAGACGAAGTGCGTCACAACACCGTCTTCCAACAACTGCTCGGCATGAACGTGACCGAGCGTTTGAAGTACTGAAGGAAAGGAGCAGACCAGTTCATGAAGACAGAAACGAATCTGAACGATCGGAAAGACTGGCCGCAGAAAGACTGGCCCAGTCCCGGGACTGCGCGTCGAGATTGGATCCGCCTGGCCGGCACGGCCAGCGCGGGTGCGCTCTTTTGCCTGCTGACGGGGAACCCGAAACGCCTGTATGCGCAATCTTTGCAAGGCGATCTCGGAATTCTCACGGCAGCGCTGTACCTGGAGCACGAAGCCATCGCCGCTTATCAGGCCGGAGCCGAGAGCAAACTGCTCACCCCCGGCGTGCTTGCAGTGGCGGTCGCGTTTCAGGGCGATCACAAGTACCACCGCGACGGGATTAGCGGAGTGCTGAAGTCGTTAGGCGTTACGCCAAGTGGTCCGGAGAAAAAGTATGATTTCGGCCCCTTGCACAACGAGCAGGACATCCTGCGTCTGGCACGTAATCTGGAGCATGGCGCGATGCAGGCCTATGCCACGCTGGCGTCAAACATTCAGACCAAACCGGTCTTGAATTTTGCCGCAAACGTGTTAGTGGACGAAGTCCGGCACTTCACGATTCTGAACTCTGTACTCCACGGGCAGAACTACTAGTTGTCATACATAAGCGGGCCGGAGTTTTGCCTCCGGCCCGTTAACTCATGATTGATGGGACCTCCTAGTGGCTCATCACATTACATTAAGTCAAGAGGAAAATGCTCTCGGGCCAGTTGGCGCAAAACAGGCCATTTCAATTAGTGGGAGTTCAGGTTTGCGCGCTCAACCATCGCGACGAATCTATTCTGCGAGCGCTCAGGCAGTGACTCTTGCCTCAAGGGTTTTCATAAAATCCAGAATCATGTGAATGACAGCCTCATCGCCGATCGCAGTATTGATCATGGTGTGGTAAATGACGCGGTCAGGCCATTCGACGTGGAAATACTTCTGGATGAAATCGGCGCGTTCCCGATCTACGGTATCCACGAGCTGTTCGGCATCCTGCTCACTCTTGCCTCGAGCCAACAGGCGCCGCACCTTATCTTCTCTCGGAGCGTAAAGAAACACACGCAACGTATCCTGGCGGTTTTTGAGAAACTGTTGCGCCCCCCTTCCGACGATGACAGAGTTTCCCGTTTTCGCCGCGTGCTGAACGACACGTTCTGTAATCTTCAAAATACTTTCGCTGTCGACCAGCTTGAGCTTGGGCGCATTAAGGCTCCCTTCATAACTTCCGCGCATGAACGATTTGAAGAGCCGGTAATACAGAGGATCCGTTCGTTCCTCTCGAACCTCGACGACTGCCTTGGGACATTCAGCAAGCCTCGCGATCTCCTCCGTCAGCAACTGATCCCAAAGCTTCCAGCCAAGCTGCCTCGCAAGCAGTTGAGCGATTTTGCCGCCGCCGCTTCCGTACTCGCGTTCAATGGTGACGATTTTTATAATCTGCGTCATAAACCAGGTCTACGGTTCAAACCCGGACGGCGAGAACGGGGCATGGTCCCAACTGCAGCACCCGATAGGTTGTCGAACCAAACACCGCCAGATCCAAGGCGCCACGGCCACGCACTCCCATAGCCACCAAGTCGATGTGCGCTTCCAGGGCGAGTTGAACGATTTGCTGGTATGGTTTTCCGATGCGTACCGCCGTCTTAATCTTGAGCGTCTTGCGTGCCCCCGGTGGAATCAGTTTATCGAGTTGCTCCGTGGCTGTCGCTATGGCTTCTTCCGTCTTGGCCGGACTTGGAACATCCTCCAACACGTGCAGCAGGGTGAGTTCGGCGTCGTACTCCTCGGTCGCAGAAATAGCATAGGTCAAAGCCCGCTCTGAATTCTTGGAGAAATCCGTACAGAAAAGAATTCGGGTCAAGTGGTGGACGTGGCCCCACCCTTTATCTGCGGCCACATCCGCGGCCCCAGACTCGTGCGGCGGCCTACATATTGCCAGCACCGGGCAGGTAGCCCTACGCATCACCCGGTTGGTCACCGACCCCAGCACCAGGCGGTCATACCCTCGCCGGCCGTGCGTTCCCATGACGATCACGTCCGCGTTCCGCGCTTGCGCAAACGACAGAATACAGTCCGGGGCCACTCCCTGGTGCACGACGAGCTCCGGCTGAATGTTGTCGAGGGTGTGGTTCTTTACGAATTCCTCGAGTTGCTCCTTGCCGCCCTCGCGAAGCGCACGACTGAACTGGGCATAGTCTCCCCCAGACGCGCCATATTCGGCATACGGATATCGCGATAGCTCTACGATGTGCTGCGCCACCAACCTGGCTCGATAATGCCCGGCCAGCGATAGCGCATGGCGATACGCACTTATCGAGAACTCCGAGAAATCAATGGGACAAAGGATGAGTTTAATTTCCAGCATGACTGCGTCTCTGACTCTTGTTATCTCCTGCACTACATCAGATTGATTATTACTCCCCTGCGCTGTTAGCCCGCCTCCACCGCACCGCCGCCGCCAGGATCATTCTTCTTCAAAACAAAAGCGAGACAGAACATGATCGCCGCTCCCACAGAAAGAACCATGAAGGTATCGATGTACGCCAGGCTTGCCGCCTGCGCTTGCAGGGATTGGTAAATCCTGGCGTAAGCCGTTATTTGCGCCTCGTGTTTGCCCACACCAGAGTTAGCCAGGTGCTGAGCCAGGCCGTTAGCCGAATTCATAAAATTGGGATTGTCGACCCTGACGTTCTGCACCAGCCTGGCCTGATGGAATTGCGAACGGCGCGCAATCAATGTGGTGACCAGGGACGTTCCCACGCTGCTTCCCATATTGCGCATGAAATTGACGATTCCGGCGACCGAGTTGTTCTTCTCCGGCGAAATTCCGACATAGGCCACCAGCGTAATCGGCACGAACAGGAACCCCAAACCAATCACCTGGGTAATGCGCAGCCACGTGGCGGCACTGAAGCTGATCTGCAAGTCAATCCGCTTTGTGGAATAGAACATGGCGATGGACAGGGCCAGCCAGCCGAAGGCAATAAGATAGCGCGCCTGGACTTTCGTTGTCAGTTGGCCCATGATGGGCATCTCAATCAGCAAAACAAGGCCTCCCGCCGAAAGTGCAAGCCCAGCCAGTTCGGAGGTGTACCCCACGAGCGTCTGGAGGAACTGCGGCATCAGCACGAGGCTGCTGAACAGCAAGATTCCCAAGGTGAACATCATCAGGCTCGAACTCGCGAAGTTGAAGCTTTTGAACATGTGGACGTCGATGATCGGCGCTTTTTGATACCACTCCCAGATAACCAGCGAGATCAGGCATACGGTCGCGACGACGACTAAAGTCGTGATGAAGCGCGACCCGAACCAATCATCTTCCTGGCCCTTGTCGAGCAGCACTTGTAATGCCCCGATACCGAGTGTCAGGAGAGCGATGCCAATGTAGTCCAACTTGACCCCAGCCGCCTTGAGCCGGCTCAAATAGGGAGGATCTTCGACAAAGCGCCGCACCAGAAACCATGTGGCCAAGCCGACCGGGAGATTGATAAAAAAAATCCACCGCCAGGAATAATTGAAGGTGATCCAGCCGCCCAGGGTTGGTCCGATCGTGGGCGCCATGATGGCCGTAATGCCATACAGCGCAAACGCCAAGCCTCGCTGTTGCGGTGGAAAGGTGTCTGCCAGAATGGCCTGCGCCATCGGCTGCAACCCGCCTCCGCCCGCGCCTTGCAACACCCGGAAGAGAAGAAGAAACCCGAGACTCGGCGCCACACCGCAGAGCAAAGAACTCACAGTGAAGACACCCAGACAGGACATGAAAAAGCGCTTTCGTCCGAAGGCGCCTGCGAGCCAGCCGCTGATTGGCAGGATGATGGCATTCGAGACCAAATACGAAGTCAACACCCACGTACTCTGGTCGTTGCTCGCGCCCAGATTCCCAGCCATATACGGCAGAGCCACGTTAGCGATGCTGGTGTCGAGGACCTCCATGAAGGCTGCCAGCGCCACGACAACAGCAATCAGCCAAGGATTGTACTTAGGCCGCCAAACGTCCTGATCGATAGTGAGCGCAGCGGAACTCATTGGCGAAACTCATTGCAGGTGCACGTCCGGCACCACGTTCATACCTGGTCTCAGCCGGCGATCCTTGTTCTCCCCCGCCTCGAGAACGATCTTTACCGGAATCCTCTGGACAATTTTCACGTAGTTTCCGGTGGCATTCTCGGGCGGAAGTAAACTGAATAGCGGGCCCGTTGCTCCGGCAATGCTGTCCACACGGCCTTTTAAAGTCCGGCCGCTTGAATCCACATGGATTTCCGCTCTTTGTCCAACTCGCATGTGCCTAAGCTGGGTCTCTTTAAAGTTGGCGGTGACCCACACTTCATCGAGAGGCACCACGGTGAGGAGTTGCTGCCCGTCTTGAACGTTCATCCCAACCACCACCGTCTTATTCACTTCACCGGTGACCGGAGCAACGATTTTCGTGTATCCGAGATTCAGTTGGGCCTGTTCGAGCAGCGCGCGCTTTTGCTCAACATCCGCGATCGCGGCCCGCACCCGAGCCTGGGTCGACGACACTTGCTGCGGCCCGGTCTCGGCATATTGGTGGTTCGCGTCAGCTTGTGCCAGGTGGCTTCTGGCCTGTTGGACAAATTGCTGCGCGGCCGACTCAGTGGCGCGGGCTGCCTCTACCGCCGCAGTGCTGGATTTAGCGGAGGCCAACGCTTGATCGTAAACTTGCCTCGCCACTTCCCGCTTGTCGACCAGTAACTTGTAGCGCTGCAGATCGTCTTGCACCCTCACATCGTTCGCCTCGGCTTCTACAAGCTGGGCATGGGCCGCGGTCACCTGCCTTTCGGCGGCGATGACTCCGGCGTTAGCGTCTTCAATGCCGGACGCAGTGACCTTCAATTGGCTTGAACTGTTCACTGAAGTAATCGGAACCGTGATATTCAGCGATTGGGCCGTCGCTTCGGCGTTGGCGAGATTAGCTTGCGCTTGCGCGACCGCAACCTCATAGTCTTTCGGGTCGACCTCCACCAGCACCGTGCCTTTCTCCACCCACTGGTTGTCGTCTACGTTGACCCGCACCACATAGCCGGAAACACGAGCGCTGACGGGATAGAGATGAACAGCGGCCTGAGCGTCGTCGGTCGATTCGTAGCTGCTCAAGTAGCGCCACAAGAACACGCCCGCGACAAGCACAACCGCGATGACGGCCAGAATCACGATGTTTCTGCGGCGCTTGGGACTCCGGCGCACCGACAGCGTATGGGCCCTGTCCGTTAAGGAGGATGGTTCGACCGGGGATTCTTTGGCCGTCTCAGGCACTGAACGGGGTGGGTTTTCTTCCGCCATGCTCATCTTCCTCTGAAATATTCCTTGACGCCCTCCTCAGCGATGCCGAGAGCGCGAACCAGGGAAATTTTTGCGTAATTATAGTTGTAGAGACTCGAGATGTACTGTTCGTGCGCGCTCGCGACTGCCTCTTGCGATTGCACCACTTCCACGGTATCGGTAACACCCGCGCTGAAACGATCGCGTGACTGGGTCAGCGTCTGTTCCGCCAAATCAATGTTGCTGCGCGCCACAATCACCAGATCCGCCGACGATTGCAGGTTCAGCAACGCGGCGCGCACGTCGGAGTCGATCTGCCCTCGCAGATTGTCCAGGCGCTCGCGGCTCTGTTCGAGTCTGGCATCGGCCTGCAAAACATCACCGTGAACGCTCCCGCCCTGAAAGATCGGAATCGACAGCGTTCCGCGCACGTCGGCTACTGGCGTCGCCGTGGAGGGATGCGACCCTCCCAACCCGTAATCCGCGTCCAGGGAAAGCGACGGGAAATAGCCGGCCACCGCGGCCTTACGAGACAATTCCGCTGCGCGTACCTCGTTCATGGCCGCCTGGTAATCCGAACGCGATGCGTATGCGCGTTTCAGAGCCTCATCAACGGTGATGCCTTCGAACGGCTGGTACGGCGACTTGTCCGTGAATTCGAATTCCTGTCCGGGAGCCAAGCCGATCACGCGCGCCACGGTTAGCTTCTGTATGGCGAAGTTGTTCCTCGCTTGGATCAACTGTTGTTGCCGCGTCTGGAGCTCGACCTTGGCACGCAGGCCGTCGATGTCCGGCGAAGTGCCAGCATTCACCTGATCCGTTGCCTGATCGTAGACAGTCTGTGCCGTCTTGACCTGCGCTGCTGCCGTTTCAATGCGGGCTTCGTCGGCGATGGCCTGCAAATAGGTATAGCCCACGGCTAGCACAACCAGATCGCGGGCGTCCTTGAACGCATAGCCGGCGGATTTCAAACTCTGGCTGGCCGCGCGGGTAGCGTTGATCGACTTCCAATCGAACAGGGATTGGGTCGCATTGGCACGCGCGTCAAAGTAAGAGAAAGGGCCAACCGATGGCGAGATATGCAAGAGGTTAGCGAGACCGGCAAAGCCGAGCTCATCGACATTGAGCTTCGACTCCGCCACATAAGGCGCCGCCGTCACGTGCGGCAGAAGAGCGCTTAACTGCTCCCAGCGCTGCCCTCGGGCCGAGCGAACGTCCGCATGCGAAAGCAGCAATCCGAGATTTTGCTTCAATCCGCGGTCGATGGCGTCGCGCAACGAAAGCGGCATAATTCCTGGAACGAGCTTTGCCGGCACGCTGCCGGCGAACGGGCTCACTCCATTTGTTCCGGGGATGGCTTGGCCCGGAGTGCTCGAACCGGGTGTTGCCTCGGTTTGCGCAAGGGATGTTGCTGCTCCACAAATTAAGACTCCGGCCAACAGGAAAACGCGGCGGCGTTCGTAATTGAGTCTCAAGGGAGTCTCCTGGCCCCGAATTTTCAGGCGTCGGTATCGAGGGGCAATATCCTAGATGAATTTCGTAGCCCGCACGATGAATTCTTTCGTGAAAGCGTTTGCACTTACTGGAATGTAACTAACACCATGCGGAACCGCGCCTTCCCTTCCATCATCCGGGCGTAAGCTTCAGCAGGCAGCGCGAGAGGAATTGTTTTGGGGTTAGATTCCTGTGCGCTCATGACTTCTCCAAGTGTATTTCCGTTCTGTGAGTTGCCTTTACGCCGATGGACGCTTAAAAACGAGGACCTTTGCCGTAAACATGTGCACTGGCTCGCCATCTTGATTCAGAGTAGTGCTTTTCACTTTAACGACCGCCTGGTTTGGCTTGGACCGGGAGGGCAGAATCTCGAGGATCTCGCTTTCCACCCGCAGAGTATCTCCCGGCCTCGTTGGTTTGGGCCATGCCAACTCGCCGCCGAGCCCGATGATCCCATTGCCCAGCGGCAATCCTCCGGTGACCATAAGCCGCATGGCGACTGCAGCGGTATGCCACCCGCTCGCGGACAACCAGCCGAACACGGTGGCCTGAGCGGCCGCCTGATCGAGATGAAACGGCTGCGGATCGAACTCCGCGGCGAACGCCTTGATCCGCTCTTCATCCATCCGATAGGTGTCGGACGTGAACCGTTGGCCGACGTACAGATCTTCCAGATAGAGGTCCGGTTCATGGTTCATAGGTCATTCATCCGATCTCGTTGCAGTGCATCTGCGTTGCATCTATCGACGACGCCGTAAGCCGCCGGCCTGGAGCGCCGCAGCCGTGATTCTGCTTTGGCTTCACGAAAGTAGAACGATTTTGCCGAAGGCGCCCGGTTCCAGGACTTCTTTATGAGCGCGGCCAGCCTCTGCAAGCGGCAGTTCCTTCCCGACAATCGGCCTCAGGGTGCCATTCTCCAGGCCGGCGAGGAGCCCGGCGTGAATCTCCTTTTCTTCGGCTTCCGTGATGCCCCAGAGAGTAAAGGCGTGAATCGAGGAGCGGCGCGTCATCAGGTCCCGCGGCGAGATCGAGACGTCGCCGCGGCTGCCAATGACGACCACGCGGCCGTGCGCAGCAAGCAGCTTCAGGTCTTGGCCGAGGTTCACGTTGGCGAGCATTTCAAGGATGAGGTCGACACCAATCCCACTGGTCGCCTTCAGAATCTCCTCCAGGTAGCCCGACTTAGTGTGATTGAAGACGTGATGCGCGCCTTCACGCTTGACCAGTTCGAGGCCTTTCTCCGTGCCGGCGGTGCCCAAGACGATCAGGCCCAGGGCGCGCGCAATCTGAACACCCGCGATACCCACACCGCCGCTGGCGCCGTGTATCAGTATGGTTTCGCCGGCACGAGCTTTCGTAGCCTGATACAGCGCGTGATACGCGGTGCCATACGGAACCCAAACTCCAGCCCCTTGCGCGTATGTAATCTTCGCTGGTAGCGGATGAACCTGGCTCTCCAGTGCCAACGCATATTCCGCGTATGCACCGGTCACCGTCTTTGCTACATAGACCCGATCGCCCGGCTTCACCTTGTGCATGCCTTCACCAATCGCTTCGACGACGCCGGCGCCATCGGAGCCCGGTGTGTACGGCAATGGCGGCTTCATAGCGTAAGTGCCGTTGCGCATATAGGTGTCATACGGGTTCACGCCTGCGGCGTGGATGCGCACGAGGACCTGGCCAGCGGCGGGACGCAGTGTGGGGATTTCTTCGAGTTTCAGGACTTCGGGACCGCCGAATTCACGAACAACGATGGCCTTCATTGTGGACTCCGGGACTTTCGTTTTCGATGCAACCGTTTGACCTTCACCTTAGATTCCCTGCGAGACCGCGCGGTCGCATAAATAAGGACAGCGCAACTCTGGAACGCGCTTGCGGCTAGGGAGTCTCCGACCCTAATGGAAAGTGGAAATGCAGATCGGTGCAGCTAAACAGCCCTGGGCAGGGACGCACTCCGGTGCGCCCTTGCAGAGGGTCCTTAATACGTTGCATTACGTGGCGGCTTATTCCTTACAGCGCCAGCAGCGCCCGCACGTCCTGCCTTTCGGCCATTGCGGCCATCGTACCTTCCAGGCGCAGTTCGCCGCTCTCGAGCACGTACACGCGGTCGGCCAGCGGGGTGATGAAGCGCAGGTTCTGCTCCGCCAGCAGCACGGCAATGCCGCTGGACTTCAATTCCTTGATCAGATCGCTCACCAGGCG